>CAYQDP010000568.1:0-1950 GCA_964416235.1 uncultured Flavobacteriaceae bacterium
AAAAACCAGTTGTATTTTGAGATAAACAAAGTTGGAGATTTAAGCAAATTAATAATCCGAAAATCAGTCTCATTCAAAATTGTATTATGCTAAGAAAAGTACAGCTTGATTCAAAAGTATAATTTTTAAACGAATAATAAATCTATTATTCTGATAATCTACTTTTTCTTATCTCCAAAAAACTCATCGTCGCACCTAACGAAGCAATTGCGGGGCCAAACATCAATCCAATGATATCTCCGGCGAATGTTGGAATACTCATGAACAACCAGTAAACGCAACCAATCCCTATCACTAATCCTTTATTAGCGCGAATGAAACGCACACTGTCGCTCACGTTGTAACGGTAACGCTCGGTATTGTAATCCATCATCGAGAAGCCTGTAAAATACCAGCTCACCAATAATAAAAACGGTGTGGTTGCAATCACTAATGGCGGAAAAAATAAGGTAACAATAAAGCAGCCAATAATAATACCAAACTCAATCATCATGTTACGCAAGCTTATCATGGTACCGCGAACAATGTCTTTCATTAATTGAGGAAATGAAAATGGAAATTTTTGTCCGGTTAGTTTTTCATCCGCAATCTCCGATAATAACGCAAACAAAGGTGAAAGAACAATCAATAAAACATACTTTGAAAATGTACCGGAGATAAACCAAAACAAAATTTTCACCACCCAAAACACAAATACACTGAAGTATCCGGTTAAAAAAGGTTTGGCAAATGAAAGCCAATGACCGCTCTCCGGTATTTTATCAAACTCTAATGCTTCTGCAGTCCAGTTAGCAAACCAATCGGCAAGCACTGTTATTCCTGCTAAGCTCAATAGCCAGGTTAATACCCAAATAACTAAGGGATAAAGCAAAAAGGGCCAAAGGCCCTTATTAAATAATACATCAAATGATTTGAATGCGTTGGAAAACCCTTTTATGAATCCCTGAAAAAAATTCATTTTACACGCTTAATAATTTCAATGCCTGATCTTCGGAATCAACAATTTTAAAAAGTGTATTGAGTTTGGTGATTAAAAGCAATTCATTGATTTTTTTATTCATGTTGTAAATCACCGTTTCTCCTCCGCTGTTACGCGTTTTAGTGAGCAACTGAATTAAGGTGTTAAGTCCGCTGCTGTTCATGTATTTTAACCCTTCCAGATTAAGGGCAATCTTATTATTGCCTGCAGCCACTAATTCTTCCACCTTCTTAATTAAATCAGCCGCCTGATTTTTTTCAATCAATTCACCGGTTAAGGATACTATAGTACATTTATTTTTTTCGGATATGGAAAATTCAAATAGCATGTTTTATTTTTTATAATGTTCGCACTTTCCTTTTTCCTTCAAGTTACGGCATTTTGCGAAAAAATTCAAGGAATGATGGAAAATATCAAAGTTCAGAATATTCTCCGTCATCTTTTGTATCTGCATCACTCGCGGATCGCAGAACTCAAACACCTTTTCGCAATCGCTGCAAATTAAATGATCGTGTTGCTTATACTTATAGGCTTTTTCAAATTGTGCTAAATTTTTCCCGAACTGATGTTTAATTACCAGTCCTGCATCCAACATTAACTCGATGTTGTTGTACAAAGTAGCACGACTTACCCTATACTTTTTATTTTTCATCATGAGGTACAATCCTTCAATATCGAAGTGTCCCTCATGAGAATAAATCTCATTCAATATCGCAAAACGTTCCGCTGTTTTACGGTGTCCGTTTTGCTCGAGGTAATCTGTAAGGATTTTCGTTACCGCTTCCTTTGTTTCCTCGTTATTCATGAAAAATTAGTTTCCTACTTTAATCAATTCAACGTCGAATACTAACCAAGAGTTTGGAGGAATTACTCCACCTGCACCCTGACTTCCATATCCTAAATGTGGAGGAATAATTAATTTAGCCTTTCCACCTTGCTTCAACATCATGATTCCTTCATCCCAACCTTTA
>CAYQDP010000569.1:0-1940 GCA_964416235.1 uncultured Flavobacteriaceae bacterium
ATGCAAATTCAATTTTTTGGCGCAACCGAAACTGTAACAGGCAGCAAACATTTACTAACCACCACAAAAGGCGTTCAAATATTATTGGACTGCGGATTATATCAGGGTTTGGGAAAAGAAACCGGGGATTTAAATACACATTTTGGGTTTGATCCCTCACAAATTGACACCGTTATTTTATCACACGCTCATATCGATCATTCCGGCAATTTGCCTTTGCTGGTTAAGCAAGGTTTCAACGGAAGCATATATTGTACACCTGCTACCATTGATGTTTGTGAAGTATTATTGATGGATAGTGCGAAAATTCAGGAAAACGATATTGCCTTTGTAAATAAGCGCAGAGCTAAAGAAGGAAAACCATTATTGAAGCCAAGCTACACAACAAAAGATGTTGAAAGATGTATGCGACACTTCAAATCTGTTCCTTATAATGCGGAATATACTCTGAATGATGAAGTGAGCTTTATGTTTACAGATGCCGGTCATATCTTAGGCAGCGCTGTTGTAAATATTAAACTTCAAGATGGCGAAAAAACAACACGACTCACTTTCAGTGGCGATGTTGGTCGTTATAATGATTTATTAATGCACGACCCACAGCCATTTCCGCAGACAGATTATTTAATTTGCGAAAGCACTTACGGGAACAAATTACACGATAAAATAGACGATGCTCAGTTACGTTTGTTGAATTGCGTGCGGTATACATGCGTTGAGAAAAAAGGAAAATTGATTATTCCTGCCTTTAGCTTGGGGAGAACTCAGGAAATAGTGTACGCTCTCGATAAAATGTACGATAAAGGATTGCTACCGAAAATTAAAGTGTATGTGGATAGTCCGTTATCAACCAGCGCAACGAATATCATGCGTCGTTATGTAAAAAATCTGAATAATGAAATTCAGGAACATTTGAAAACCGACGAAGATCCGTTTGGATTTGAAGGCTTAAAGTATGTTACAGATAAAGAAGATTCGATAGCTTTGAATGAATCTTCAGAACCCTGCATTATTATATCTGCATCCGGTATGATGGACGCGGGGAGAATTAAACACCATTTAAAACACACATTACCTTATAAGAAAAATACGCTTCTCATTGTTGGTTATTGCCCGCCTTATACTTTAGGCGGTAAACTCATAGACGGAAATAAACAAGTGAGGATTTTTGGTGATGACATAACTGTGAATGCTGATGTAGAGGTAATTTCTTCCTACAGTGCGCATGCCGATTACGAAGAGCTTATTAAATTCATATCGTGCCAGGATAAGTCAAAAATTAAAACCGTGTTTTTAGTGCATGGTGAAGAAGATTCAAAAGTTGAATTTAAAAAGACTTTAATGGAGAGAGGGTTCCCGTTAGTAATCATACCTCGTAAAACGGAAGGCTTTACCATACTTTAGTGAAAACTTAACTCCTGAAAACGCCTGTTTGAACACTTTTTATCTCGTTTTATCACGATTACTTATATTTCAACATAGGCATTCCTGACTTAAATCATTTTTAGATTTAACTAATCTTGTTACCTTGCTTAGTTATTTTTAAAAAAATGCCTATCTTGAATTCGGATAAGAAAAAAGAAATGGAAAGTCTTAACGCTTTATTTAAATTCGCTACTGAAGGCATTATTATCACTGATAAGAAAGGGATAATTACGAAAGCCAATCCTAGTGCAGAGCGGTTATTTGGATATTATTCCGGAGAACTAGTTGGAAAAACCGTAGAAAATCTCATCCCTGATCATTTAGCGCATAAACATCACGGTCACCGAGAAATGTTTAACAAAAATCCTCACTCTAGATCTATGGGTCAGGATATAGCTCTGATGGCCAAGCGTAAAGATGGGACTGAATTTCCGGTAGAAATTAGCTTAACGCATTTTGTGCAGGACGAACAAATGTATGTGGTTGCTTTTATTATCGATATTTCTGAGCGATTA
>CAYQDP010000570.1:0-1937 GCA_964416235.1 uncultured Flavobacteriaceae bacterium
TTTGCTCCATACTGTTTGGAAATTTCTGCAATTTCCTCGTCATCAGTTGAAACATAAATTTCATTAATAATTTTCGATTTTTTAGCAGCTTTAATAGTATAATAAATTAATGGAAGACCATCGAATAACCTAACATTTTTTTTAGGTAATCTCTTTGTTCCTCCTCTCGCCGGTATAATTGCTATGACATTCATTTATCTCAAATATTCCCAATACCATTTCAAGGCTTCTTCCAAGCCCTTATCCAAAGAGTATTGAGGATTATAGTTTAAATATTTTTTTCCTTTATCAATGCTTGCCAATGAATGTGGTATGTCCCCTTCACGAGTTGGCCCATTTGTTACCTTCACCTCTCTAATCTTCTCATCGTATTTACTTAAATGTTTTATTAAGCTAGTCATCAAATCATTTAAGGTGGTGCGTTCGCCATAGGCTACATTGTACACCTGGTTTAAGGCTTCCTTATTCTCCGTGCTTAAAGCCAATAAATTGGCTTGTATTACATTGTCGATATAGGTGAAGTCGCGGCTATGTGTGCCATCGCCGTTAATCACCGGACTTTCATATTTCATCAACTGCATCACAAATTTGGGTATTGCCGCGGCATAAGCACCGTTAGGATCTTGCCTACGGCCAAACACATTGAAGTATCTTAAACCTATCGTATCAATGCCATAGGTTTTATGAAACACATCAGCATACAATTCATTCACTAATTTGGTTACTGCATATGGAGAAAGAGGCTTTCCTATGTTCTCCTCCACTTTTGGCAAAGCCGTACTATCGCCATAGGTACTGCTGCTGGCGGCATACACAAAGCGTTTTACTTTGGCTTCTTTAGCAGCTACCAACATATTCACAAAACCACCGATGTTTACGGCATTGGTGGTAATGGGGTCGTTAATGCTGCGCGGTACTGATCCTAAAGCTGCTTGATGCAAAATGTAATCATTACCGGCTACCGCTTTTTTACAATCTTCAAGGTCACGAATGTCGCCTTCAATTAATATGAAGTTTTTGTTGTTCAATAATTCGGCAATATTTTCTCTTTTTCCTGTGGCGAAGTTATCGAGGCATGTTACCTTGTTGCCAAGCTTAATGAGAGCCTCACACAGGTTGGAGCCAATGAAGCCGGCACCACCTGTTACTAATATGTTTTTGTTGTTGATCATTTTTTAATTTGTTTCCCGCGGATACCGCGGATTTTCGCAGATGGGTTTCTGCGCTTCCCCCCTCTCTACCCGTAGAGAGGGGCCGTGGGTGAGTTTTTATTACTGCATTTCCATTTTTCTACAGTACTCCAGTCACTAACCCCTATATCCTGCATCCTATATCCTAACTCCTTCCTGCGGATGCTGAGCCGGAGTACGCCTCCGATTATCATTTTTACTTTATTTGAACTTTGTGATTCCAATTTTCTACAGTACTCCAGTCACTAACTCCTATATCCTGCATCCTAACTCCTATATCCTCTGCCTCTTTATGACATTTACTTCTTAGCTATTCGCTTAATGTCCTTCCTTGCTTTTAGATTTTCTTTTTTCAATAATTTAAAATGCTGTGTTAATTGAGGACACTGTCTTCTTATGTACAAAGGCAATGTTTTATTTATTTTAATAAGTTGATTATTGCTGAAATACAGAAGCACTTCCGGTTTCACATTCTCCTTGCTACTCTCAAGCAGTAACACCGATTCAAAAACATTAAAATACCGGTCCAGATTAGCAAAACCTAAATGATATCTTTCAATAATTTCTTCATCCTTTACATAATGTCCACCGTTTTGGTACCTGATAGCTACACGCTCTTTTGCGAGTGAGGTACTTTTTAAACAAAAAAACATGAGATGTACTGCAAAATCGGCAGCTTTAAATTGATTCACCCAAAACATGGGATCTGAATGAAAATTTGTTTCGAAAGCAAAATCTTTTTTCCTA
>CAYQDP010000571.1:0-1933 GCA_964416235.1 uncultured Flavobacteriaceae bacterium
ATGCAAAAAGTTGATGAGATAGAAATTTAGCAAATCAAACATCCTGTAACTTCCCTGAATGTATGCGTTAACAGTGTAATTCAAACTATTGGGCTGAATGACGAAAAAAGAAATTGCGCATGCAATTAAAACAATTACGGAAATAAATCCTGACTTAGATTTTTCCTTTAAAACACCATATAGCATAAACAACCAGGTGAAAATAAACACGTGAATAATAGTAGGAAGAAAAACTCCTATCCACATGAAATAACTGTTTGAATTATTCAGAAAGGCAATCACCACTATTGTAAGAAGTGCCAATACTCCCCTATATAACCAGTCTTTAATGAAAACGAAAATGAGTGAGATCAAAAAACCAAATAACATTAAATCAGGCACCAGTGTGGCATTGCGTGTTGGCTTAATAAAACTGATATAAAATAACACCGCACATAAGATGACCAGAAAGAGAAAGTCATATTTTCCCTTTGTATAATAGTTTTTTTTATGAAGCCATCCGATTTCTGTTAAGTAATGTAAAGGCCCTAATACACCATAAGAAAACAAAAACAGTTCGAAAGGAATGAAAAACGCAACGATACATGAAAGTATTATCAATCCTGTATTTATATAATTAATGCGATCGTTATTCATTCTATTTTGTTTTTTTAGAAGTCGGATTATTATACTCTGCTAAAAAATCAGCCCATTTTTTTGTTTTGTATTGATCACTTCCAAAAAACTGAAGTGCCGGTTTAATATTTTTCGGGTTCTGATACATCTGCAACACATCTATTACCTGCAACTTTTCGTCTAACACCGCAACTGCAGGTAAAGCAAATCTTCCCGCTGTAACCTCCATTGCAAAAGTATTGAAAGGGTAACCATTCACCACTTGCTTAAAATGCTTCTTTCCATTAAACATAATGGTATCGTTTGATTCTGCGTCGAAATTAACAAGATAAAAATTCTTGTTAATGTAATTTGCTATTGTAGTATCACTAAAAGTTGTTGCCTTTTGCACCTTACACGAGTTACAGAAATTGGTATAAAGATTCACCAAAATCTTCTTCGGCTTCTTTTTATTTAGTACTAATGCTTCATTGATATTGTAAGTTTTAACAGGGATTTTTGCATACACTGTATCATAAAAAGCATGATTAAATCCGGAAGAAAAATCCTCAAACGTACAGCTCCGATACACATTTTCCAGAATATAAATCAAAACAGGTTCGATTTTTTTCTCTTCCAAAAAGCCTTGTGTAAGTAAATTGTATTCGTAATTATTCGTCACAAAAACAGTAGAAGGGTAACTTAAATTATTTCCTAAAAATTTCAATGCAAGTTGATGGGGAGTTTTAGGCGCAGTTGAAGTAGGATAATATTTCTTGCCCTGATATTCTACCGTATCCTTCGTTTCAGCATTAAACTTTACGGGATAAAAATTCTGATTAATATACCCCGCTAAGCCGGGATTCGAATACGTGGTTTTCATCATATGCTTACACCATCCACACCAATCGGTGTAAAAATCAATCAGAAATGGTTTTGGTACTACTTTATTCTTTTCTTGCGCTTCCTGAATTGTAAGCCAATTAACTAAGCCGTTTTCGTTCTGCGACTGCACGTTAAGCGCAGCCACAACAATAATTAACAATAACTTAATCCGCATCGAAGGCTTTTTTTACTACTTTTGAAGTATCAAAAATACTTAAACATGATTAAAAATTTACTATCAGCAGCATTTTTATTTTTAAGCCTAAGCGTTTTTTCGCAAGCTTTTAATGGCATGTATCCTTTTTCCGGTGTTGTATCCGGAACAGCTAATACAGGCCCAACAGATCCAACTCCACCTCCAACAGCACCAGGCTTAACCTTTGGTGCGTTTTCAGCAGTAGGAACAGGCACTGCGCCATCAGCAGGCGGTGTATTTTCGTTTTCCGGATGGGAT
>CAYQDP010000572.1:0-1928 GCA_964416235.1 uncultured Flavobacteriaceae bacterium
ATAAGTAAAAAGATATTTTTGATATTGATGCTAGGCTGCATTATTGTTTCCAACGCAATTGCACAATCTATCAATAATCAGGTTTTAAATTCCGCAGGAGGAGAAGGTACTGCAGGAACAACAACAATCTATTATAACATTGGCGAAACCGTTATTAATACCATTAATAGTGCTTCTAATACTGTAACACAAGGTTTTTTGCAGCCCGATGTATTGGGTAATTTCGGATTAAGTGTAAGTACTGCAATTAATCATTTAACCTGTGTAGGTAAAACAGACGGAGCAATTGTATTAACACCAACTGTGTCCGGAATTAGTACTGCAATAACTCCAAGCTATCAGTATTTCTGGAACCCGTCTTCTCTTTGTCCGGCTAATGATTGCCAAAGCATAAACAATCTTAATGCAGGGGTATATTCGGTAACCGTTATAGCCACTTTCGGTACAAAAATGGATACTGTTGAGGTAAATAATATTACTATTAATGATAGCACTGAGCCATGTTTGTTGGAAATTTTCAATGGCGTTACTCCAAATGGAGATAATAAAAATGATTTCTTTTTTATTGGTAACATCGATCAATATCCAAAAAACAATGTGAAGATATTTACCCGTTGGGGTCAATTGATTTCTGAAATTGACGGATATAATAATGCTGATAAAATGTGGAATGGAACTTCAGATAAAGGTACAGTTGTATTATCAGGAACTTACTTTTATATTATTGATTTAGGTAATGGAGCCAAGTTGATTAAAGGCTGGCTTGAATTATTAAATAAGTAAATGAAAAAACTGAATTATATAACTTTATTGTTTGTGTTTGCTTTTTTTGCAAATGCGCAAAGTGTATTCAATTCCGGAGGATTTTGTTTCTCAACTCAGGAAAGCCCATCATCTTCGATGGGGTTTTGGTCGAAGTCTGCGATAGCGGATTTTGACAGTGATGGAAAAATGGATTTTATGTCATTGCATTTTTCCACTAATGATGTTGAGGTTTATCATAACACTGGTGGGATATTCCCAACATTTACTTTATCGTATACAAAACCTATTCCGACTCCAAATTATTTTAATGGCGTTGATTTTGCAGTTGGCGATTTTGATGGTGATTCAAAGCCTGATTACGCAATCATCGATACAAGTTTCACCATTTCCGTTTACAAAAACATAAGTACTGTAGGTGCAATTAGTTTCACAAATGTTACTTCATTTGTTTGTAAAGTTCCTGCCGGCCCACAGTATACTTCTCCTTCAGTTCATTTGGAAGCCGGAGATTTTGATGGTAACGGGCAAGTTGATTTAATTGAGATGGCATACGATCAAAATGCAGCCATTGGAAGCATTGGATACAAAATAAAATTTGTACCA
Organism: uncultured Flavobacteriaceae bacterium; assembly: GCA_964416235.1. Classification (GTDB taxonomy): domain Bacteria; phylum Bacteroidota; class Bacteroidia; order B-17B0; family Aurantibacillaceae; genus JAHEYG01. The sequence goes on from CAYQDP010000572.1 coordinate 1,369, forward strand.
AATAACGGAGCTTTTGTGTTTAATACTACCAGCCCTGTTTATACAGGCTTTAATACAAAGGGCATTAAAGATTTTGGCGGACATTTTGAATATGCGATGTCCGATTTAAATGGCGATTCCAAAAAGGATTTTGTAGTTTCTTTCCACGATTTTACAGGAAATGATACTGTTTCTATATTAAGAAATAGTAGTACCCCGGGTAGTTTTGCTTTAACTGAAATTAAAATGCCGGTAACAGGCACACCTGGTCATTATATTAAGCGAGTTTATGTAAAAGACATGAACGCCGATTCTAAACCGGATATTTTATGTTTATTCGAAAACGCAGCTGGTCAACAAAGTATTAAATTCCAATACGCCACAACTACTCCTTATTCTTATAGCCCATCTGCAACACTTTATAATTTTCCTATAGGAGGATCTTGCGAGTATTTTGAGGTAGATGATTTAAACAATGATGGTAAGGTAGAATTATTGGGTCGCGCAAATTTCGGAGGAACCGTTCTTTATGTGGGAAAGTCAAATGCAGTACCTTATTTTGATACCATCACTTATAACTT
>CAYQDP010000573.1:0-1926 GCA_964416235.1 uncultured Flavobacteriaceae bacterium
AAAAACATACTAAACAATTCAGCATTGACAATCGCGAACTTTGTCAATTTCATGTTAAATCTTATCTTTATCACTGCACATGACTAAATTCAATGTTACAAATACTGCATTCTTAATTATTGCGGTTGTATTTTGTTTTTTAGTAGTATCCTTTCCTCCTAATAATGTTTTCTCGTATGATGTGTTTGGTTATTATATGTACCTGCCATTGCATTTTAAGTATCATGATTTAACAATTCATAATTATGAAGCACTTGAAAACATTATTAACACCTATAAACCAAGTGAAACATTTTATCAAGCGTTGAAATGGGATAATGGCAATTGGGTTATGCGATATCCAATGGGGCTATCAATTCTTTATGCTCCTTTCTACTTTATAGCAGATTTAATTGTTCCTTATACAAAATACAATCCCGACGGATTCTCCAAACCCTATCAATTATCTATACTTTATGGATGTTTATTTTATACACTTATTGGTTTGTATTACACAAAAAAAACACTTAAACTTCTTTTCGATGACAATACAGCCGCCATTACACTCATCGGTATTTCTATGGCTACCAATTATTTCTTTCATACAACTATACACGGACAAGGTACAATGTCGCACAATATTTTATTTACTTTATACTCCCTTATAATTTTCTATACTATTAAATGGCATCTAAGTTATAAACTTAATCATGCTGCTGCCTTAGGTATATTTATTGGTTTAACTGCATTATGTAGACCCTCAGAAATAGTTTCAGCAATTATACCAGTGCTTTATGGAATTTACAACCTCAATACATTTAAAAATAAAATTGCAGTCTTTCTTCAATATAAATCTCAGCTTTTTATAGCCGTATTCCTTACTTTAATAATAGGTTCTTTTCAATTACTTTATTATAAATATGCATCAGGTAGATTTTTCATCAATCCATATAGTGCCGGTAATCCTGGTGAAGGTTTAGAACTTCTACATCCTCAGTTCTTGAAAGTTTTGTTTAGCTTCAGAAAAGGATGGTTCATTTATACCCCACTAATGCTTTTCGTTGTAGTTGGTTTTTATCAACTCTACAAAGCTAAAAAAGAACTATTTCTACCAATTGTCACCTATACCTTTGTAAGCTTATACATTGTTTCAAGTTGGAGTTGCTGGTGGTTTGGCGATTGTTTTGGCAATAGAACATTAATTGCTTCCTACGCTTCACTTTCCATTCCTTTAGCCTGTTTTTTTCACGTTACACGTAATAATAAATTAAGGCAACTGATTTTTACTCTTTTTACTTTTTTCGTTGTTCTTAATCTTTTTCAGTCTTGGCAAATGCGTAATGGTATTCTAGATGCTGCCAATATGTCAAGGGAATATTATTTTTCTACATTCTTACAAACAACACCACCAACAGAGGATCAACAGCATTTATTATTAAAAGGGCAGTCCAATTCAGAGTTTGAGTACTTTGGCGAGCATGACTCGAAAACACATTATTTGAACTACGCCATAATAAAAAACTACGAAAGCGAAAAAACTCCGGATATCTGTGACACCTTGTATTACACCGGCAAAAAAAGTAAATTGCTTATTAGCGCTTGTGATTCAATAGTTGTTCCGCATGAAGAAATAACAAAAAAATCCTATACATGGATCAAGGCGAGTATATGCATTTATTCAACCAAAGCAGCTGAAAACTTAAACGCGCATTTTGAAATTCATTTAACGCACAAAAATTGGATTTTCAAACCCGTAAAATACTTTTTGAATAGTAACAACTTTAAACCAAATAAATGGAACAAGCTTGAATATTACTATATGACACCTGATGATTTAAGAAGCACAAAAGATAAAGTTTGTATATATTTTTACAATTCTGGTAATCATCCAATTTTTATTGACAACCTTACTCTACAATCATTCGAACCAATTATCGATAAATCAGT
>CAYQDP010000574.1:0-1922 GCA_964416235.1 uncultured Flavobacteriaceae bacterium
AAAACGATATAATCGCGAGACATTGGAGGTTAGATTTAAAGGTAAATCAATCAGCGATGTGTTAAACATGACCATCGATCAAGCCTGTGAGTTTTTTGAGAACATTCCGAGTATTTACCGTCAGATTAAAACTTTGCAGGATGTGGGTTTAGGTTACATTACTTTGGGGCAACAAGCAACAACCTTAAGCGGTGGTGAAGCACAACGCGTTAAATTAGCAACCGAACTAAGTAAACGCGACACAGGAAATACATTTTATATTTTAGATGAGCCAACAACCGGATTACATTTTGAAGACATTCGCATTTTATTAGATGTATTAAACCGTTTGGTGGATAATGGTAATACTGTTTTAGTTATTGAACATAATATGGATATTATCAAAATGGCCGATCATATTATTGATATGGGTCCGGAGGGTGGTAAAGGTGGCGGACAAGTTCTTTTTGAAGGTACACCGGAGCAACTCATCAAAACCAAAATCGGGCATACCGCAGCTTTTCTTAAAAAGGAAATGTAGAGGGCTAAATATATTTCGCCATGAGAAAAACAAAATTGAATATTTTTATTTTTTTCATCGTAGCGTCGTGTGGAGTGGTTATTTCCCAAACTTCATTTGATATTGGTGCTTCTCATATTCAGGGAATAAACATCAATAAAGCAAGCGACAGGGATTTTGGAGAAACAAATCCTGTCGGTATTGAGTTCCGCTTTAATAAGCAAAGAGTAGGCAAGAAGTACTGGGAGAAGTATTTAAATTATCCTCAAACAGGTTGGTCCGTTTCGTGGATTAATCATCGTAACGTATTTCTTAAACATACGATAGCCCTCAACCGTTACATTCATTGCGTTTTTTTACGTCGGAAGTATTTTAATGCGTATTTGAAATTGGCACAAGGCGTCATGTTTGCGACCCGTATTTATGAAAAAGGAAGCGATAAACATGAGAATTTCAATAATGCCTTCGGACAGTATGTAAATTTCTCTGAGGAGATTGGCTTAGGAATCACGGTTTACCCGACTAAAAAATTAGCCATTAATCTGGGAGCAACAGGTATTCATTTTTCTAATGGTTCCATGGCGCAACCCAATGATGGTTTAAATTTAATCATGTTTAACGCGGGGTTTTCTTATTGTAACGGAAATGCTGTCGAATTTCTGGATCCTGAAAAAACCGAGTTTGATAAAGGAATAAAATTCAACATTAATCCCGGTGTTGGATTTAAGCAACAAAACAGAAATGATAATGTAAAATACCAGCTTTTTACTTTTAGTCTGTATGCAGATAAAATGCTCACACGCGTCAACGCTTTAAATATTGGTTTGGATGTTTATGTAAATGGAGCTGAGAAGCAGGTAGCATCGAGTTACTCGGTTTATGAAGGAAAAGATTACAGGCAGATAGGAATTTCAGCAGGAAACGAATTGTTTCTTGGAAATGTAGGCTTGTTAACTCAATTAGGGTATTACGTTTATAGTCCGATTCCTTCTAATTCTAATTTTTACCAAAAGTTTGGATTCAAGTATTATTTAAACGATGTGTTTTTTACCACTTTCACCGCTAAATTTTATAATCTCGAAATATCGGATGAAATAGCCTGGGGAATAGGGATGAGGTTATGAATGGTTGGTTTGCTAAAAGTAAGATTCTGTCAATAAACGTATGTGTTATTCAGTTAGGCAGTTGTTAAGATTTCATAATCTGTTCTTTGTTAGTTCAATTAAAAGATTAAATTTAGATTAGGAAATTAGTGTTGAAATTAAAAGGATTAATATTTTTAGTTTTAGTTTGTTCGTTTGCTGTACGCGGACAGTTTAATAACTACGTTCTTAGCGAAATTGAAATCAATGTAGCTGAGAGGCATATTCCTTTTTACAACAAGGCTAAACTTTCCATTGAAACCAGGCAGTACGCTGAAGCT
>CAYQDP010000575.1:0-1913 GCA_964416235.1 uncultured Flavobacteriaceae bacterium
TCTTAGCTTTCAGCAGAAAAATGCGTTATGGGTAAACGAGGAGGCGAAGCGGTGACTTTTCTTTTGTTTCTTTTCTTTGCGTGGTAGGCAAAGAAAAGAAAACTAATACCTAAATTGTAGTAATGGGGAATGAAATAGTAAAAACATTTTACGAAAATGAGACAAAACATCAGCATTAAACCTATTTCAGGTTTAACAGCGAGTGATAAATCTTCGTAGTTGCGGAATTAAAAGAAAATGCAACAGAGCATAGCAGTAACAACGAAGTAAATCACAATATCCAGTAAGCGTTCCTGAGTATTCATTTAATCATTCAAATTACTTTTATATAAAGCTATTACAATTTGAACGCTTATTGTGTTAAAGGATTATGGGTTTTGAACAGGGTTTTGTTGATTTACCTGAAAAGGTTAACACTTCCTTTCAATTCAACACGCTCTTTGTTTTTATCAAAACTAATGACATAAAAATACACGCCTGCCGAACATTCGGAGCCAGCCGAAGTATGACCGTCCCATTTTGAATTAGGAGTATTTATATCAGGATTTGTAGAATAAACTAACAAACCCCAACGGTCATAAATGTGAATTTGGAAATTTTTGATGTATTTAATGTTGCTGAATTTTACGCCCCATGTATCATTTACATCATCGTAATTGGGAGTAAATACATTGGGCACGAAGTACTCAGTGTCGTCGCAATCATTTACAGTAACCATAACACTATCCTTGCTACTGGCTCCGCAAATATTTTTATTTATGTAATATAATGTGCTTGTTGTTGGTGTTGCAATTGGGTTAGGGCAATTGGTACAGCTTAATGCTGATGGTGGACTCCAAACCACTACACTACTATCCTTTAAGGGGGTGTTGCTGATGTTTAAAGCGGTACCATTACAAATAAGTGTATCATTCTTTGCACTTGCAGGAAGATACAGTCCCATGTCATAGAGGCTTACATCGTCGATATAAATATAACAGGCTGTGTTCAGTTCGTTCCCAAGAAAATTGCAAGGAAAGTTTTGATGTGCGATGGGAATAATTGCTGAATGCAATGCATCTTTATAGTGACCAATTAATACATACTCTTCACCACCTTTTGCAATAAAACAACCTGTTAATGGTATCCAATTTAATGTATCAGTAATGAGTGAATTATCGTGAGTTACTTGACCATCAGAATTAAAGTAATAAGTAGTATCACTAAAGCTAGTTGGGGTGGTATTAATTACGTTCGGTGTATAAGAAAATATAACATCTAAACCATTTGTAGTATAGCCTGAGCCATTTGCAAGCGAATAGTACATAGTAAAACTATAGCTGTGGTTGGCAATTAAAGGGGATTGTAATTTTATTCCAATCGCTTCGCGTGCAACTGCAATAGGAGGTAGTCCTAGCAACGGGTCGTAATAATTTCTTAAAAAAATTCCAGCATAAAAATCACCAGTCCGAGCTGATTGATAACCTAGGCAATTGTAAGGAATATTAACGGAGTTCCCTGGCCAAGCAACCGAAACCGGTGAGAAAATTGAGAAGTAATCAGGTGTAATACTAGTAGAATACCAGTTTTTACACTTAGTGAATTCAGAATGCGACTGAGGTATTCCAGTTGAATCTTCAAAACTTGGATTAGGAATTAAATTTATTTGCGATGAGAGATTAAAACAAAACAAGCAAAGCAGGATAATTATCCTGCTTTGCTTTATTATGTTATCTACAAAAGACATTATTTATCTAATATCAATTTATCGGATTTGATGGTCTTGCCATCTTGGCTGATTTTATACAGATATTTACCGTTGTTTAACGAGGAAATATCAATTTTAGTTTCATTCTTGTTTAACATTGGATAATTATTCTCTTGATAAAATATAAAACTTTCAAAGCTATTACTAAGATAGAATTTAATTAAGG
>CAYQDP010000576.1:0-1909 GCA_964416235.1 uncultured Flavobacteriaceae bacterium
AGGAAGAATATAAAATCCAACAATGTACTTTTGAGTGAAGACAATTCTTCCCATAATGTCCTGAATAGTAAGACTAACATTATCAGTATTTTTTAAATTAAATGCGATATTGAAATTACCCTCATTTGGATTAGGATACACTTCAATTTTTGATTCTAATCCTAGTAATCTATAATCACTTGTTTTAATCATTGTATCCAACTGCCCTTTAAAATTTGAAAGTAATTCCTCTTGTTCAGAATTAAGGAATTCATCATAATGATCTATACTTTTTTTTACTGACTTTTCTGGTTTGCTTTTGTCTTCATATTCTTGGTTTTGCCCATTCGTTCTTAACATTTCTCCATTATATAAATTATTCGAACCACAAACATATGGGTCAATTCGTGCAGTAAAATCTGCTCCTGGTGCTACAGAAAAATTGGGCATTAAGGTTATTTCCTTGCCTGCTCTGTATTCAACAGCCGCATTACTGTTTATGATGTTATTAGCAACGATATATTCATAGGCTCCCAAAGTGTTTTTATTCGAAGTTGTAAAATTATTTCCTACAGGTAAATTGAAAGTGATATTTCTGTCACTGTAATTAACGAATGAAGTTGTTCCCTCAGTTAAATAATACAAATTATGTAATAACATATAATCTAAACCATGGTATTCACCCAAAAAGCCGGTCTGACAGGTTGTATTGTATCTATAAGTAGGGTCCATCCTATCTATGCGATTGGGATTACTCCATTCAGGACCTGGACGGGCAATAGGGTAAAAATTATAATTGCCTTCGCATGGCGCAGCGTCTAAAATATATTTTAAATTATTTTTTACAGACGAATATGTTATTGGTGTAATAGAAGTTACAATTTGTTGCAAATAACTTGGCAAGCTTGTCTGATTGGGGTGCAGTATCTTTCTTAAAAATATACCAAAATACTCTTCTGAACCAACGTGCGGAGTTAACTGATCTGAACAATCAGAATAAAACACTGAATGACTATAGTTATTGTAAATTAACCTTTCTTCGGTTGTATTGACCTTTATAGGAGAAATTAATTGACTAGATAGCTGTGTAATCAAGGTTTGGGTTGTGTTAATTATATTATTAATTGAATTGTACATGCCATTTATTATATTTTTTACGAATTGAGGCACGAAATTTCCATAATTGCCTAGTATGCTATTTATATTATTTACTATCGATTGTACAGCATTATTCATTGCATCCTGAGCTGCTTGTATTGCTGCTTGGACTGTTGTGTTTAAAAAATTCCTATTCTCTAACGAACAATTACATACCCCCATTACGGCATGATAAAAACCCTGCATATCAACTGTGGGACCACCATTTAAGACTTGACTTAGATGATTCCACACCAGCGGTGAGGAAGAAGATAAATTCCTATAGTCAGTGCAGGAATTAAACAAATAGGGTTGCCCAATTACGTAACTCGGAAAATCTTGTCCGTATTTAATAAAGCAACCTATATTGTCTAAAGGATAAGAATAAGATTGGGCATCATGACCAACTTGTACGAAAGCATTTTCATTTGCAGGATTTCTAATAGTCCACAAATTGCCCGCACTACTGCTTAAATGTTTTATAAGTCTATCAGATATATTTATTGCTTCCTGTCTTATGTCAGAGTTTCCAGCACCATATAAAAAGGCATTTGAACCAGCAGTTTCTCCACTATCAACTAACTTGCTAACCAAAGCGGTGCCCATTAGTAAATAGTATAACTGATCTTGACTCTCTTCCATTCCTTCTAACAGACCAGGCACATGAGGAAGATGGGTAGAATTCCATTCAGGATTATTTGATGAATAGAAAGATTGGTAAGAACTGCTAGTTTTAAGAACGCCACTTGTTCCCAGCGAAATTAATTGAGTAAACCCATAGTCACCATTGGTA
>CAYQDP010000577.1:0-1908 GCA_964416235.1 uncultured Flavobacteriaceae bacterium
TTTTTCAATCTGTTTTACAATCTCAGATGTATTGTTTCCACCAACACCAAGCACCAACGGAACGCGCTTTTTATTTTCCTTTACAACACAATCCATCACCTCTTGCTTCTCTTCTTTACTTAATGTAACCGATTCTCCGGTAGTACCCATTACTACCAAATATTCAACCTTTCCATTAATTAAATGATTCACTAACTTTTTTAAAGCAGGGAAATCAACGGTTCCATTTTTTTTAAAAGGAGTTACAATTGCAACGCCCGTGCCTGTTAAATCTAAATTTGCCATATAACAAAAGTAATAAATTAGTTTAGTTGGTCTTAACCAAACTTAAATATTTTAGAACTTGTTTTAAAAAGTTGCCAATACCATCCGATGCAGACATTGCAATTGAGATTGTAAAGTGTTTACTGTAATCCAAGCCTTCTAAGCCTACCCTGCATTTCGTCTTAATTAATAGTGTAATTGCTCTCAACGCCGAGTCTCCTTGCAAATCGCCACAAATGACAATGTCATAATTTTTCAATTGTAATTTTGCTATTACCTCCTGAACAGGAATATCCAACCAATTCAAGCTTTTCTTATTCAACGAAAGATGCACTTGATTATTTACGGTTAACTTATCGTTAGTGTATGTTATAACATCTACTGGTTTTTGGCATTCGTTTTTAAAAATTTGGGCGGCAGATACTGATGCATTGTCATTAGGGATTACCAGACAAATGTTCTTTACATCTGCCCAGTTTACCGACTGACTAGCGGAATTTACTTTTTTGAATTCGTTATTTATTACCCAGTTTTTTAGAAAGCCGGCCATAGCGCTACACTACCTTAAAATCAGGTTTATTTATTATAGTTAGAAATTTGCTGATGGTTTCATTCATATTCAAATCACTTTTTCCACCGGCTGCATTGATATGTCCTCCGCCGCTAAAATATTCACGCGCGAATTTATTTACATCAAATTTTCCTTTGCTTCTGAAAGACACTTTTATTATCCCGTCCATCTCTGCAAAAAATCCTGAAAATTTGATGCCGTTAATGGATAATGGATAATTCACTAAACCCTCGGTATCACCTTTTTGATAGCTAAAGTGATTTAATTCGTCCGCAGTAAGTGAAATAAATGCTAAATGTTTCTCAGGCATTACCACCATTTTTTGTGAGAGAGAATGACCCAACAATTTTAAACGGTTAGTTGCATAAGTATCGTATACTGCTTCGTGAATATGATTCGGCACAGCGCCTTTTTTCAACAAATCAGCGAGTATTAAATGAGTTTTTGCAGTTACAGAAGAAAAACGGAAAGAACCTGTATCTGTCATTAATCCGGTATACAAACACGAAGCAATTTTTTTATCGATTTGTTTTTTACCTCCTAAAGCCACAATTAAATCGTAAACCAATTCGCAGGTACTACAAGCTTTTACATTATGAAAAACAATTTGCGCGAACTTATCGGGTTGCTGATGATGATCAATTAAAATCTTTGTGGCTTTACTTTTTTCTACCAGTTCACCTAATTTTTCTAAGCGCTTAAATGAGTTAAAATCCAGAGTAAATACAGCATCCGCCTTTTCGATTAAGCGAGCTACTTTTTCAGGTTCCGACTGATGATTTAGTACTTTAGCATCACCCGGCATCCAGTGCAAAAACTCGGGATATTCATTTGGCACCACTACGGTAGCTTTCTTTTTTATTTTTGTTAAATAATTAAACAGTGCCAGGGAGGAGCCCATGGCATCTCCATCCGGACTCCAATGTGTAACAATTACACTACTTTTAGCCTTTTTTAATAGGGCTTTTAGTTTATTTACTTCCGTCTTTTTCATTCTTTTAACAGGGACCTAAATTACGCTTTATAGAGGGGATTTTAAAACTAAGATATCACCAAAAAACAGCCAAAAACGG
>CAYQDP010000578.1:0-1907 GCA_964416235.1 uncultured Flavobacteriaceae bacterium
ATTCAACCTAAAATTGAAAAATTTGAAAAAGTATTTAAAGATAAAATGAAAAAGCCCTGAATAAATTCAGGGCTTTTTTTTAGTAGGACTACTTTTCTATTTATTAGAAGGTAGGATGTAGAAAATATTTGTTAACCATTTAGCCGTATCTTTTTCCGACATAGGATCTGTTACATATTCCTCCACTACCATTGTTTGCATTGGTAAATTATTTTTCTTTATGTATTCATCCATGGCTATGTGGGCATTCATTGATTTTTGATAAGAACCATAATATTCTATATGCAACACTTTGCCTGTACCCGAATTAAACTTTTCCCAACCTTTTATATTGGTATTTTCAGGCACGCACATCACTGCTGCACATTCTGTTTCTCCTTTTTGCTCATCCCATTTAAAATAAATGGCACTTGGCGCCATTAAAGGTTGTACTTTCTCCTTTTGAATATCGGTCATAAGTTTCGGATAATTCTCAGCAAAAAAGGGTTGAAGTTTATCAAATGTAAAAGTTCCCTTTTTTCCGATAAACAATTTATTTTCCCAGGTTATCTCTTTTACCTCATAAGCTAATACCGATTCATTAGCCGGAGCAGGCATGCTTTCAACTGCGGTTTTTAATTTATTTAATCCTTTTTCAAAATCAGCCCCCATCATTTTATCCATATTCATAAATAACATCATGCCTCTTCCAAAAAAACCAAACTCAGCTACAATTCCCCAGGTCATTTGTGTTCCTTCATTTGCTTTAGTAGCTACCAAATAAACTCTTGAATCACCCATGTCATCAAAATGTAAGTTTTGAATAACGCTATCGCCTTCAATTTTCAAAATCTCTAGAGTTCCCTTGCCTACATCACTGTTCCCTTCCCAACTATACTTATGTCCCGGCTTTCCTGCTTCACCTTCATAAGCTGTTTTCATATTAGGGTCAAGTTCAGTCCAAGGTGACCAATTTTGCTGAAAGAATTTCAAATCACCTAATAGTCCTTTTACGGTTTCAGGTTCAGCCTTAATGATTATGGAGCGCTTCACTTCTGTTGTTTTTGGACCCATTAAACACAATATCAGATATAGTACCACTATACCTAAAATCACATACAATACTTTTTTCATGGTTTTATTTTAAATTTATGCCTAAATATATAAAACTTTATTTGTGTCCGACTCATTAATTGATAAATACAGACTACAAAACCAATTTGGCCGACTGATAGGTATGGATTTTACCATTATAAAAGCCGGAGAGGTAGATTATAAATTAACGCTTGTTGAGAAACACCTCGCCACGCCAAATGCGGCGCATGGCGGATTAATTTCATCATTAGTTGATGCCGCTTTAGGTGTTGCGGGATTATCTGCGGTGTATGGAGAAAACAAAGTGGTGAGTACTGTGGAATACAAACTCAATTTCTTGAATCCTGCACTTTTAAATGACGAGTTATTGGCTAAAGCAAAAGTTGAACAAAAAGGCAAACGCTTGCTAATTATCAGTTGCGATGTTTATGCTGTGAATCGAAATAATCTGCTAATCGCAAAAGCTTTGGGCACATTTAACAGTTACGACGCAACTAAAGCGGGGTATTAGTCGGTTTATTAACAAACCTATCTTAATCATTCCTTTTAGAAAGCACACAAATAAGAGACCTTAATCTATAATTTAGGGTTATGCAAAAACGTGTTTTATTTATATTGGCATCTGTTTTTTTCTTCAGTATTGCCGCTAAGTCTCAAACTCTTTCATTAGACGAGGTAATTAGTGCGCCGGCAAAAGAAAGCGATCATGTTGATGAACTTTTATTAGGTAAAAAATGGGAGAAATATAATTACGAAGTTCACTCTGATAGTGGATTTGTGAAACATATATGGATGATAAAAAATAATTATAATGATTTAAAATCTTATTTTAC
>CAYQDP010000579.1:0-1897 GCA_964416235.1 uncultured Flavobacteriaceae bacterium
AATTCCGTTTTTATTGGCATCGACGGACAATTTGCGCCTTGGGTAGGTGCCTTGATTACAGATTTAAAACAACCTATAGTTTTAGTGGCACCGGCAGGACGCGAAGAAGAAATTGTAACACGACTAAGCAGAGTTGGCTATGATAATTGTTTGGGTTATTTAGACGGAGGAATAGATGCCTGGAAAAATGCGGACAAAGAAGTTGCGTCTATCATTTCCATTAGCGCTGAAGAATTTTCGAATCGATTAAAGGATAATGTCCGCGTGTTAGACGTACGCAAACCCGGAGAATACAATAATCAGCATATTGAAAATGTGCCGAATCAACCTTTGGATTATATTAATGAATGGACTAATAACTTTGATAAAAACGCAGAGTATTACATTCATTGTGCAGGAGGGTACCGCAGTATGATTGCAGCTTCCATTTTAAAAGCACGAGGATACGAGAGATTAGTAGATGTTGCAGGAGGTTTTTCTGCCATACAGAAAACAAACGTACCATTAACCTGCGAACAATCTTGCAGCAGTACTAAATAATTTCTATGCTTAAGGGAACTAGATTATATAGCATTTTGTTCAATAAATGTCCGCGTTGTCAACAGGAAAATTTCTTCAAGACAAGCAATCCTTATGATTTAACTTCATTCACCGAAATGAATGAACACTGTCCGCATTGTAACGAAAGTTTCGTTCGTGAAACAGGATTTTATTATGGCGCGATGTATATCAGTTACGGATTAAACATTGCGTTGGGAGTTGCTATGTTTTTATTAATGGTCTTGATTTTGGATATCGATTCAATCATTTACCTATTTACATTTCTTGGTGTAAGCTTGATTTTATTCCCCTGGACTTTCAGAAAAGCAAGATTGGTTTGGATTAACCTATTTGTAGGCTACAAAGAAGATGCAGCTAATAAAATTAAAAACTAAGACTTGCTTCCTCTTTAAAAGGATTTCTCGGAATCCATTCGCCGGGTTGCAGAAAACTGATAAACGGCTTTAAGATAACTTTTGAAACTGTATTCTGCGGACGCACATAACAAATTAAATCTTGCGCCTTTGCCCCTATCGTACTTTTAATTTCCGCGGCCGTACGACCTAAATTTAAGCGTTGCTTATTTAATTCAATTGACTGCTTAAGAAAATTGTAAAGTATGTTTTGATACAATTCATGCTCCTTGTTTAAATTGTAATCAAAACCAATGTAATGCGCCTCTAAACATCCTTCATTAAGATTAATACCAGAACTAAAAGCTACAGGAACGCCATTTAAATAGAAGGCAGTGAAAATAAATTTATCCCCAAAAATTCGTTTACATTCGTGAAAATAATTCTCGGGCAACTTCACCAATTTAAACTTCGCGTGATTGTACACCTGTTCATATAACTTATATATATTGTCGTGTTGAGCTTGAATTTCCTCTGCTGTGAGTTGTTTTACCGTAAGAACTTCGCCACTCTTCAAAATCGCCTTAGCGCGATTTCTATATTTTTTTGAAAAAAGAGCGATGTAACTTTCCAAAGAATTTACTCCTTTTGGAAAATCTACCACCATATTTGGCTCGACACTAAACTCAACGTATTTATCCGTATTAAAAAAACACTTTGGAGTACCTTTTACAGGAGCATAAAAATCCTTTACTAGAATAGCCGAAATTTTGCCTCTTAATTTCTCTCTTTTTCCAATCCTCTCGATTAATTCTTCCACCATTTTAAACTGATGTGAAATTGGAAGTTTCTCTTTAAAGAAAAAAGCGTGTTCGCCGCTAACAATATTATTACCGCAAGTTAAAAGACGCATTACTACATCATCACCGCTTTTATCAATATAGTGTTCGAATAATTTTGCACGGTGTGATTTTATTTGACTCACCTTCGAATCAAGTATGTTG
>CAYQDP010000580.1:0-1892 GCA_964416235.1 uncultured Flavobacteriaceae bacterium
TCCGAATAGATTTAGTTGAACACGTAGAAGGCGTTGACAAAATTAGAGCGCAAGAACTGTTGCTCAAGCCGGTTACAATGTTACAGATAGATAATCAGGATTGGGTTAATGAGTTGCTTTTAGTAAATCAACAAAAACAATATGCTACTAAACTGAAACTAGCCATTAATAACTTTAAATCTGCCATACTTAAAGCCTCAACCAATAACGAATTTACTTCTAAGGTAAATGCCTTACTAAACACCGATAATGAAATCACCCCTGATTATAACATTTCATGGGAAGAATCTAATTTCAGAAACAATTCTCTTATAAGTGTATTAGCGCGATTAAACAACATTGAAAAAAATATTTATGTCTTAGAAATGGACATTTTAACTTCAAAAAATTAACTCATGAAAAAATCAGTTTATATTACAGGAATTTGTTGCGCCATTTTAATGTTATTTGGCTGCATTTTCAAAATCATGCATTGGCCGGGCGCTAATATGATGATCATTGTATCTGTTTTTTTATTCTGTCTTTGGTTTTTACCGGCAGCTTTAATAAACAACTACAATTTATTGCCTCTTAAAAAAATGAAAACCTTACATGTGGTAACCTATTTTGTGTTTGCCATCTGCATGATGAGTGTTTTGTTTAAAATAATGCATTGGCCCGGTGCGTCGGTATTATTGTTTCCGGGCTTATTGGCGCCTTTCGTGATATTTCTTCCCGTATACTTGTATCATACGCGCGATGAAGAAAAAACAGGTAATAAAAATCTATTCGCCTTGATACTTGGCCTTACCTTCTTGGCCGTATTCAGTGTGTTTTTAATTATGGGGATTAGCAAAAATGTTTTATTGCAAGCCGCACAGTTTACCAAAAGAAACGAAGCTAACACTGCTTCCTATACTTCCGTTTCAAATTCGAATGGTGAAATAAGCCGTAAAGCCAACGACCTTGTTAATTATACCGAGGAATTAAAATGTTTGCTTTTAACTGCTGCCGGTGAAAACATGTGTTCTGATAATAAGCTTGGAGGCGCCTCCAATATAAGTGATATTGCCGATATGGGAAATCTTGAATCAGTAAGAAGAACATTTTCTTTAGAAGACGGACTGGTTAGAGCTAAAACTCTAAAGGAGAAAATAAACGCCTTCCGTACAGTTATTTTATCAAAGCAAGAAATCAACCCTGAATTGGCCGAATTAACGAAGTCTCTTTTTGATACAAACGACGAGGATATTAATGGTATTTATGCCCCGGGAATTGCATGGGAACAAAGAGAATTTAATTCTTATCCTTTGATTTTCACGCTTGATTTTTTGTCCAGATTACAAAGCAATGTTCGTTTAGTGGAGAGAGAGGCGATTAATTAAACAACCGCAGCTGTTTCCTTATGGAGGCGGCTGCTCTCTTGTCTCCTAAATTGGTTAGGTCCAATAATGAAGGTAAGTGCCTCCATTATACGTGGATATAATAAAAATACTTATATTAGTATGTGCTTTCTACAGCCACATACTGCATTAGCGGCGAACAACTCTTTATTTTATTTAAGGAGTTGGAAGATTATAACTTAAGTTATGTCTACAAAGGCATTTTTAATCCGAATTTGACAGATAAAATTCTTTCACTCTCCGAAACCAACATGAACCTTACGGGTGAGTCTTCTAAAACTCAAAAGAAGGTTTATTTTGTGATGGTAGAAACGTTACAAAACATTACCCGCCATCAGGACTTAACACAATCGGAAGAAAATCACGCTTTTTTTGTGGTACTTAATAAAAATGGTGAATACTCTTTAACGAGCGGAAATATTATTGACGATTCTAAAACGGCAGAATTAAGCAGCAGCATTGAGAAAATCAACTCGCTGGATCCGGATGGCTTGAAAGAATATTCTAAAT
>CAYQDP010000581.1:0-1888 GCA_964416235.1 uncultured Flavobacteriaceae bacterium
CCGGCACCTGAAATAGTTGTATTGCTAAAAGATACAATTGCGGGGTCGCATTCCTGCAATGAATCTGCAAAAAAACTTGCAACGGGTTTTGGTACTACCACTATAGTATCGGAAAGTACTTTTGTAGATATCGCCTGCTTAACAATTACGTTGACGGGATAAGTGCCGGGTGCGCTGTATGTAACTCCTGATGGCGCTGAGAGTGTAGAAGTTGCCGGTGTTGCAGATGAACCAAAATTCCAGGCGAAAGTTGAATATGGCGCATAAGTTCCGGTTACCGAATAATTAAAACTATTACCCGTTATACATTGATCAGGTGGCGCAGTAAATGTTGGCGACAATACAGGATAAACATAAAATGTTTTTTTCAATGTATCGCTGCATGGTTTCCCGGGTTCTGCAATTAAAGTTACTACATACTTACCTGTGTCAGGATATACATAAGTTGGATTCACTAAATTAGAAGTATCATTGGTTAAGGAATTCACACCAAAGTCCCAATGAAATTGAGAACCACCTATACTTTGGTTTATAAAGTTGACAGTGTAGCCTGAACAGGGCTGCATTTGATCTTGCATCGCACTTAACACCGTCACGTTACAGGTAACAACATTAAATTGAAAATCGCGATGATGCGTGCCGATTAACTGACTTCCTCTAAATTCCTGAACACATACACCAACAACCCATTGGCCGTTAATATCCGGTGTTCCACTCAAAAAACCGGTAGTAGAATTAATATTTATTGTTGGAGTTGATGACATAGGAAAACTTCCGCTATATGGAGGTTGAAACGGAACTGAAACATATGGCGGAGGGGTATTAACCGTTGGACAAGAAGGTGGCGGACTGGCACATGCCTGAGGCGCTGTGGTTCCAATACTCGGACAACAATCATCTAATCCGTTAAATGGACTACACAAAGAATAAACCAATACGTCTCCATCCGCATCTGTTGCCGAATGATCGAAATTAATAGGGATGCCATTACAAATAAAAATAGGCGGAAATTTTTTGAAACGTGGCGAGCTGTTAACAGATGCCACTTCAGGTCCGGGAATATGTTCCCAATATGTTGCACCAACACCATTGGGATTAATGATATTTAAAATTGTTTGGTTACGACAACATCGTTGATAAACTAAATAATATCCACCCAACTTTGGTGGTAAATTGAGTACATCCTGGTATAAACCCTCCTCTACACAAACATTATTGGGAGTTTGAATACACGGATTATTAATGGACGGTGGAATGTTCGTTACCGATAACAATGATAATGTACGAGTCATTACAACATTTGAAGCGCCATCATAAACAGTAAGAAACGCCGGATTATCAAAAGGCGCTAAGCCATTGATACAATCACGATACACTCGTAAAGTTACCTTGTAGTTATTGTTACCTAGATAATCATAGTAAATCTCACCACCTACAATATGTGTGGCTTTCAACTCTAGAGCACTAAAGCAAAGCGTGACAAAAAAAACTAATATGTAAAGCCGTTTAAACATTACTGTTTAACTAATAAAGTTAGCAAAAATTACCGGATTTTAAAAGGAATTGAGCGAAAAGACACTTATAATGAGTGATTTATCGTTACAAGGATTAGGGAATTGAACGCCTATGAATTAACTTTGTATATATGCGTTTTTACCTAAAGTTGATACTCACTTTCTCATTCTTTAATTCCATCGCACAATTACCCGTTGGCCGTGATACGCTTACTGTTTTTGAAGCCGGAAAAATATTACGGTCGCCGTGGGCAGGTGGACTTAACTTCTGTCAGTTTTCAAAAGTGGATTTAAATGGCGATGGTAAAAAAGACATAGTAGTATTTGATAAAGTAAACTCATTTGCTTACGGTGTTGTACGTTGCTTTATCAAC
>CAYQDP010000582.1:0-1874 GCA_964416235.1 uncultured Flavobacteriaceae bacterium
ATAATTTCCCATGGTATAATGCATTACTCAATGTGCCAAATTATAATGTAGCAAGTTCATGGCCTGATCAATGTACAACAGAACCTTACAATCCTGTTACAATTTCTTACGCAGGTTTGTGTCCGGGACAAACTTATTTTTTCTCAGCGCGTGAGTGGGTATCAGGTACCAATACGGTTGGTCCTTGGACTACACCCTCGTCATTTGTTGTTCCTGGAGTATTTGTTCCGTTAAACTTCAATGTTGTTGCATCACCGACAATCTTTTGTTCTCCTGGTTGTTCTACTCTAAACGTAAATAGTATTTCAGGTGGTTGTGGAGCCGGAGCTAGTGTCTTATGGTCCCCTGGTGGTTCTACTTTAAACTCTGTCGTCGTCTGCCCTGCTGCAACTACGGTATATTCCTGTACGGTTAATACGCCGTGTAATACTTTAACTAAAACTTTAACTGTAACAGTGGTGCCGGCCGTTAGTGCTGCCTTTACACCTGTAAACTCAACCGGATGTACCGGTGTCCCTGTTAACTTTAATCACACAGGTACCGCAGGTGTAACACATACGTGGGCTGCATCACCTGCTGCAGGGGTCACGGTCACAACGGTCAATTCAGCAAATCCTACTATGACATTTGCCAACGCAGGCGTATATGTCATTTCACATACGGTCGCAGCCGGAAGTTGTACGAATGTCGTCACAACCAATATAACAATTGGTGCAATAAATCCTGCGTTTACAGTTCCAACAGGTACACAATGTTTGCAAGGAAATAGTTTCAACTTTAATGCTGCAACTGCAGCGGGAACTCATACATATGCATTTAATCCGGCTGCCGGTGCGCCGCCATCTGGCTTCACTGCTAATTACGGTCCTGCCGTATTTACCACACCTGGTACATATACGGTTACTCATACAATTAATAATGGAGGCTGTATTGGAACTGCAACAGGAGTTGTAGCTGTTAATCCTCAACCTACCGGAGTATTAACTCCAAGTAATGCAACTTGTGGATTGAATAATGGAAGTATTGTTATAACTAATACGAGTGGTGCCGGACAAACCGTAACAGGTTATTCCGTAAATGGTACTGCAATTCCAACACAAACAGCAACAGGATTGGGAGCCGGAACATATAACGTAACAATGATAACTAATTTTGGTTGTACAGTAACCCTTACAACTACTATTGCAAATTCGCCTGTTATAACAGCTTTAGCAACGACCTCAATAAACCCTACTTGCGGTAATAATAATGGAAGTATTACATTAGGAGTTGTAACGGGTGGAACACCAACTTTCTCTTATAACGTTAATGGTGGCCCTTATTCTACTACTCCTCCTTTAACGAACCTTGCATCCGGTACTTATACTATTGGTGTTATAGACAGTAAGGGATGTACATTTATAAAAACTGTGGTATTATCCAACGCGGCTGGTCCAACTGCAATTACACTTACAACTGCACCTGCATCATGTTTAGGTACTGCAGGAAGTATGTCAATTACAGGCGTAACCGGTGGTTCACCTGCCTATACATTCTCTGTTAATGGTGTAAGCACTGGAAGTGTTACAGGAGCATTAACTGCCGGTACGCATACTGTTTTAGTGCGTGATTTAAATGGATGTACCTTCCAAACCACATTTAATATTGGTACAGTTACGGGGCCTACTGCTGGAACTGTAGTAACGACTAATGCTGCTTGCGGAAACGCTAATGGTAGTGCAACTGTAACTGCCGTAACCGGAGGTTTAGCTCCATATCAGTATTCATTTAATGGCGGCCCATTCAGTACTAATAATTTTGTTGGAAGTTTAACAGCAGGTTCTTATACAGTTATTATAAGAGACGCAAACAGTTGTACAGTTGCTGTCAATTAT
>CAYQDP010000583.1:0-1866 GCA_964416235.1 uncultured Flavobacteriaceae bacterium
AATATTTTCAATTAAACTCGGTTCTGATGGATTCCAAGAAAAATCAGGTTGAGGACGAGGATAAACAGTAATCGGAAACGGAGCCACACTTGTTGAACGACAACCATTAATATCGATTATTGTTGTTGTAATTGAATACGTACCCGGATTCTTAAAACAGAAGTTAATACTATCTCCATTGGCATTTAAATTTCCTCCAAAATTCCAGAACACGCTCACTGCTTTTGGTGCCGCAAAACTTTGCAGATTAATGCAAAGCGGGGCACATCCTTCGATGGTTGATGCCGAAATATTTGGTGCAGGTGCCGGACTCACATAGATTACAAAATTAGTTGTAATGGATTGAGTAGGACAAGCCACATCATTCACTACAATGGTATATTGAGTTGAAACTGCAGGAACAGCAATAGCGTTATTCCCTAACTGAGCTAAAATTCCACTATTTGGCAACCATGAAATGTTGTAAACACCACTTCCGCCAACAGCTAAAGTATATAAGTTAACTGTATCGCCTTTACAAATGGTAACATTATTTGGTACAACCGAAAACGTTGTAGGTGTTAAAACAGTAACGTACAAACTATCCTGGGTTTTACATCCGTTCACATCAACAAACAAAGTATAAATACCCGAGTGCCCTGTATTAGCATTGTTAATGGTTAAATCTTGAGTGTTAGAATTAAATCCGTTAGGACCACTCCAAGTATAAGATGTTGCTCCGGCAGGACCATTTACTAATAAAGTGGTGTTGTCACAAACATTTGGAATTGGGGTTAAAGTGAAGTGAACTTTCGGTTTTACAGTAACATCCACTGAATTACTTGAAGCGCAGGTTACGCCATTTTGAACAAATGTTGCCGTCACACTATAAATACCGGTCATAGCCGGAATTGAATTTCCAATGGCTATATTTGGAGATGTAGATGAGAATACATTCGGACCAGTCCAGCTATATGTAGTGGCACCTGCAGCACCTGCAGTAAATCCAAAATTATCATCCTGACAAACCGAGATAACAGATGGAGTTACAGTAACCTGCGGCACCGGAATTACAGTAACACTTGTAGTGTTTCCTGCATAACAAACCAAGGTTCCGGTGGTTGAAGCCAATTGCACCGAATAGATTCCGCTTGCTTGCGGAGGTAAGTTATTTAATACAGGGTTCTGTAAAGTTGAATTAAATCCGTTTGGACCAGTCCAACTATAAGTTACGGTACCCGTTGCATTAGCTGTTAAATTAACTGAACCATTTTCACAAACTGTAGAATTGGAATTGATTGCAACCGTAGGGGTAATAACCGTTACATTAGTTATTGTTGTAACAGTAACCACTGAATTCATAGTATTTGTACCCTGAAGTGTTACTGTATATGTTGTATTGGAAGTTGGTGATACTGTGAATGCTATGTTTGAACCTGTTGATACAGCCCCACCCGGTGTAATCGTTGCACTAGCATTTGTTAAAGTAGTAGATCCGGTTAATACAGCAGAAGAACCATTACAGATAGTTTTTGGAGCAATCACAAATGGATTACAAGATAACCCGGCAGTTCCTGTATTAGAAAATGACACGGCAGTGTTCACACCGCTATAGTTTGAAATACAAATTACAAATTGTTGTCCCGCAGTTACATTTAATGAAGGTTGATAATTACCTACAACTCCGCCGGGAGGTACAGGACCCATTCCGGTTCCGCCACTACTTGAAGCATTCCAGTTACAAGAAACTGGAGGTAATGTATTATTAAAAATATTTTGACAAGCTGTTGGAGAGTATGGCCACATTGCCCAATCGTAAAATCCAATTTGTGGATTTGCACTACCTGATGCGCCGAATGAAAATCCTAAAGTTCCATTACTGGAAAC
>CAYQDP010000584.1:0-1862 GCA_964416235.1 uncultured Flavobacteriaceae bacterium
TGTTTCTTTAATTAAACCGGGGTTTCTTAAATCAGATAGTGTTAATTCTAATAGTGACTTTACTTCAAGGTTATTGATTTGGTATTCCAAATTTTCTCCGGTGTAAACGCCCACATAAGGATTCACTAAAAAACCACTCACAGGAATATATAAAGGTGTAAGTTCACCAATCACTTCAATCTGTTTATGTACTCCAATCTCTTCGCCGCATTCTCGTAAAGCAGTATGTACTAAAGTCTCGTCATGTTCTTCTTTTTTTCCTCCCGGAAAACTTACTTGTCCACTATGCGCGCCCTTATATGTATGTCTTTCGGTCAAAGGAATGAAAAACTCCCCGTTACGCTGCGCCAACAAAAGTAAAACCGCGCTGCTTTTGTAATTCCCTTTTTTTAAATCTTCATATTTTATTTTCTCACGGCTGATGTGCGCCATTTCAAATTGCGCCGGCTCTCCGGGTAACGGACCTTTTAGCAGCTCTTTAAGGTTAATTATAAAGGGATTGTTTAACACGTCTACAAAAGTAGATAAAACGCTGAAATAACACTTGTAAAGCCGTAAAATGCGTAACTTTGCGCCATGAGTGAGTTTAAGCTGAATACTATTGAAGAGGCCTTATCTGATCTTAAAAACGGTAAGGTAATTATTGTGGTGGATGATGAAGATCGTGAAAACGAAGGTGATTTTATTACCGCAGCCCGTAATGTAACGCCTGAGGTTATTAACTTCATGGCCACACATGGTCGCGGATTAATTTGTACTGCTGTTACCGAACAACGCGCCGCGGAATTGGATTTACAATTAATGGTGAGCAAAAACACAGCGTCTCACGAAACAGCTTTTACTGTTTCAATTGATTTACTCGGACATGGTTGTACTACCGGAATATCGGCACAAGACCGTGCTAAAACCGTGCAAGCTTTGATAGACCCAAACATTAAACCTTCCGATTTTGGAAGACCCGGACATATCTTTCCTCTTATTGCAAAAAATGGAGGAGTATTGAGAAGAACCGGACATACCGAAGCTACTGTTGATTTAGCAATGCTGTCGGGTTTTGAACCTTGTGGAGCCTTGGTTGAAATCATGAACGAAGACGGAACCATGGCACGCTTACCTGATTTGATGAAAATTGCCGCGAAGTTCGATTTGAAAATCATTACCATCAAAGATTTAATTTCTTATCGTTTAGCTAAAGAAAGTATTGTAGAGCGACAAGTTGAAGTTGAAATGCCAACCGAGTGGGGAACTTTTAAATTAGTAGATTATAAAGTGAATACTAACGGTCAGGAGCATCTGGCATTAGTAAAAGGAGAATGGAAAGAAACGGAGCCTGTATTAGTGCGTGTGCATTCATCATGTGTCACCGGAGATATTTTTGGTAGCTGTCGTTGCGATTGCGGTCCGCAGTTACACGAAGCCATGCGTATGATTGAAAAAGAAGGAAAAGGAGTAATTGTATACATGAATCAGGAAGGTAGAGGTATAGGTTTATTGAATAAATTAAAAGCATACAAATTACAGGAAAACGGAAGAGATACCGTTGAAGCTAATTTGGAATTAGGATTTAAAATGGATGAACGCGATTACGGAATTGGCGCGCAGATATTGCGTAATTTGGGCATACATAAAATAAAACTAATGACCAACAACCCAAAGAAACGTGCGGGCTTGATTGGTTATGGATTGGAAATTGTAGAGAACGTGCCCATTATTATTCCTGCCAATCCGCATAATGCAAAATACCTTCAAACCAAGAAGGAAAAAATGGGGCACCATTTTTAATTGAGAAGGAGATTTTACAATCGCACCAAAACACCTTTGCGTTTAACAATGTTTTTATAATCCCACTGAATAGTTTTTGA
>CAYQDP010000585.1:0-1859 GCA_964416235.1 uncultured Flavobacteriaceae bacterium
TTCCAATACAAACCGACGCAAATGCAAACGTGGATGAGGCACTTCCAGTAATTCGGATTTAATAATCTCGTTATTAAAAAACAAAATATCCATATCCATGGTACGGGATGCGTTACGATCATCGGTGCGGATTCGTCCCATACTCCTTTCTATGTCCAATAAAGTTGTCATTAATTCCGTTCCATTCTTCTCCGTCACTATCTTAAGCATTTGATTGTAATAATCCGGTGCTTCTTCAATACCCCAGGCCTTGGTTTGATAAATGCCTGATTCAGCCTCCATTTTGCATCCCATACCAATTAATTGCCGTTTAGCCTCCTGTATATTGGCCAATCGGTCGCCCATATTTCCGCCCACACATAAAAAAGCTACGTTCATAAAGTTTATGGGTTTTGAAGCCCTTTAAAAGGTAATTTAGGTTAGAATTAATCACAAAATTACTATTTAAAATGAAACAATTTTTTGGTGCGTTTTTCGGTTCAATTGTAGGATTACTTATTACCGGAATTGTTATGGCTTTAATAATTGGCGCATTTATTGCAGCCGGTTTAAAAGGAGCATTATCGGGCATTGACGATGAGAAAGTTATTACTGTAAAAGAAAATAGCGTTTTACACCTTAAACTGGAAGGTCCTATTAGTGAACGTGGAATGGACAATCCATTTGAAGAATTAGATCTAGGTCCGTTTATGCCGGAAGGAACTCTAGGCTTACGCGGTATTGTTAAAGCTATTGAAGCTGCTAAAACAGATGAAAAAATAAAAGGCATCTATTTAGATATAAAAGATCTTCAGGCCGGATTTGCAGCGACGCAAGAATTGCGTGATGCAATTTTGGACTTCAAAAAATC
This sequence comes from uncultured Flavobacteriaceae bacterium, assembly GCA_964416235.1. Classification (GTDB taxonomy): domain Bacteria; phylum Bacteroidota; class Bacteroidia; order B-17B0; family Aurantibacillaceae; genus JAHEYG01. Next base: position 851 of record CAYQDP010000585.1, read on the forward strand.
AGGCAAGTTTGTTTATTCTTATTCTGAGATTTATTCGCAAAAAGCTTATTACTTAGCCAGCGCTGCTTCAAAATTATACATGAATCCTCAGGGCGGAATGGAATTAAAAGGTTTAAGTGTACAATTGATGTTTTTCAAAAACATGTTGGAGAAAATGCAAGTGGAAGCGCAAATTTTCCGTCACGGTAAATTCAAAAGCGCCATTGAACCTTTTATGTTGGATAAAATGAGCGAAGCCAACCGCTTACAAACTGAAACGTATTTAAACAGCATGTGGGGTTCTATGCTACAAGGAATTAGTGAGCAAAGAGGAACAAGTATTGATAAATTGAACGAGCTAGCCAATAATCTGAGTATCGCTTCTCCTGAAGATGCATTGAATAATAAATTAGTGGATGGTTTATTATATGAGGACGAAGTAATGAGCTTATTAAAGAAAGATTTAAAATTAAAAGAGAACGATAAAATTCACTTTGCTGAAATCACTAAATATGAAAAGAAAAACCGCGGTGGTAGTTTAAAAGGAAAATTAGGCAAGAAACCTAAGATGGCCTTGATATATGCTGTTGGACAAATTGAAGGAGGCGAAGGAGATGATGAAACCATTGGAAGTGATCGTATTGCTAAAGCGATTCGTGATGCGCGTTTAGACACTACAATTAAAGCTATAGTAATGCGTGTGAATTCACCAGGTGGAAGCGCTTTAGCAAGTGATGTTATTTGGCGAGAAGTGGTTTTAGCGAAAAAAGTAAAGCCGGTTGTTGTATCGATGGGAGATGTTGCCGCGAGTGGTGGTTACTACATCAGTTGTGCAGCCGATAGAATTTTCGCGCAGCCAAATACAATTACAGGTTCTATTGGTGTATTTGGTATGTTGCCAAATGCTCAAAAAGCTTTTGCCGATAAATTAGGCATTAACATTGATACCGTAAATACGAATAAGCACAGTGATATCGGTACAATCTTCCGTCCGGTTAACCAGCAGGAGTTTTTATACATTCAAAATAGC
>CAYQDP010000586.1:0-1859 GCA_964416235.1 uncultured Flavobacteriaceae bacterium
AGAAAGAGAAATTTTCGAAAATTACCTTTTGCATTTATTTGCTGCTGCCGACAAATATGTGATTATTTATGCTTCTGATTATAATCAAGCTGAAGAGCCTGTACATCAGCATGAGAACAGAAGAAGTTTCACTGATTTTGTAGAAAAAAACATTAAAGGTTGGAAGCTTAAAGAAATCATTAAAAATAAATATCCTGTTTCTACCCATAAAGAAAAGGGCTCTTTATCTGACTTTTATATTTACGAAAAAACTGCCTAAATAAAACTAGGCGATATCAATGATTAGTAAATCCTTTCTAAAATCTTCAATAATTTACACCATTGGGGGCGCTTTGCCCATGGCCGCTAGTTTTATTTTACTTCCGTTTTATGTTGGTTTTTTAAACCCAAGAGAGTTTAACGCATTAAATTTTTATATAGGAATTTCTTTACTCTTTCAGATTCTCTTTTCTTACTCAATTGACTCATACTTTGGCGTAAAATACTCACAGCTCTCAGGAAGCGCTGAAGAACAAAAAAGATTTACCGGTACTATTTCTAATCTTTTAATATTAATTGGTTTATCAATAATAATTTTGTCTGCCATTATTGGTCCCTTTTTATTCCCGCTAATATTTACGGAGTTGGACCAAGTGCATTTTTGGCCTTTTGGTTTAATGTCTATAGTAACGGCATTTTTTAATTCTTATTTTAAAGCAGGGACAAACGCACTCATATACTTTAAAGAGCCAAAAACTTTCATCACCTATAATAGTATTAACTTTATTCTAACGGTTGGTTTATCCGTTGGCGGACTTTACATTTCTCCAAATTCACTGAATGGCCCTATATACGCCCGATTTATATCAGGACTCGTTATTTTTATTCTTGCTATTAAAGGGTTCAAAAAACATTCTGAGTTTACGTTTGATAAAAAATACCTGAAAGATTTACGACATTTTTGTACACCTTATATAATGTTTGTTCTTTTTTTGTGGATTTTAGGAAATCTTGATCGGTATTTTTTAAAATCACAGATTGAAGCTGAATCTTTAGCTGCTTATGTTCTTCTTCTAACATGTTTTCTTGGTTTCGAATTTGTTCAGAACTCATTAACTGCCACAATATTTCCCAAGATATTTGAAATTTGGACGAATAACAAACGCAATGCTACAACGCCAGAATCTAACAGATACTATAATGTATTTACTGCAATTAGCATAATGCTTCTAATTCTATTTTGCTTTCTAATTCCAATTATCATAAAAATTGCTGTTCCACTTAAAGTAAGTTACTATCAAAGCTTTTCCTTTATAGGGATAATAGCTGCAGGTTATGCGACAAGAAGTATAATTAATTTTTACTTATCTACGATTTTGTATTCAAAACAAACTGTTTTACTAATAAAAATATTTGGATACAGTTCGATTATTCAACTTATTACAACTTACTTCTTTGTTAAACATTATGGCTTAATAGGTGCCATTTATGCAGGAATAATCACCAAACTAACACAGGTGTTTTTTGCCTGGCTTTTAACTAAAAATATTTTCGAATACAATTTCAATTACACAAAGATACTTGGCATCCCTATTATTTACATTATTACTAATGTGATTATGTTCCAATTTGTACCAGAATATAGTATAATAGCATATTTAGCTGAATTTATATTTTTCAGCATAATATTCTATTTGATTTTTAAAAACGAGATTCGAACTGTTTACTTTCAGTATACGGGAAAAAGAATTTAATTCTCGAACACAATATCAATTGTGTTTTTATTTAAATCGTAGGTTAATTTATCCTTCAGTACACTCATAAAATCGTTACCCCACTTAGAATAGTAAGCGCTAAAATTTTCTACGCGTTCTTGAGGT
>CAYQDP010000587.1:0-1854 GCA_964416235.1 uncultured Flavobacteriaceae bacterium
AATCGTAATAAAACTGATGGCTTTGTGTGGCGCTGAATAACTGAATATTTCCAAAACAATCGGTCATCATATTTTCAACACCCTCCGGCGCCCTTTTCTCCTTAACAATACTGCCATCGTCATTTAAAACTTGAATAGTGTTGTAATTATTTCCTTTATTAACGAGCGCGACAATTAAATTGTCGTAAAACTCAAATGCCAGAAAAATAGTATTGTTTTTAGCTTGAATAGTCTCTGTTTTTGTAGCGGCAATTTCTATTTCTTGTAAATTCACTGATTTGCTTTGCAAAACAATAGTAACCGGCTTATTCTTTTTAAGCGTATACTGAGCTGTTGAATAACCATATTGAAACGCTATTAGCGTCACAGGAAGAGATTTTACCTTTAATCTAAAATTTCCCTCTCCATCACAGGTAGTAGATAAATTTTGACCTTTTACTTGAATTACGGCATATGGTACAGAATTACCTTTTGCTTCTTCCGTTACAGAACCAAGGATTTCAATTTCCTGTCCTTTTAACTCAACAAGAAAACAAAAAAATATTAATATGCTTAATAAACGAGTGATGAGTAAAAATAATAAAATTCATCAAGAATTTAATTATTCCTTCACTTACCAAACTATCACTAGCAACAATTAATCACCGCTAAAAACACCGGCATTCCAAACGTAATATTAAATGGAAACGTTATAGCCAAAGCCATCGGGATATATAATCCGGGATCGGATTTGGGCGCAGCGAGTTTCATAGCCGCCGGTACCGCAATGTAAGAGGCACTTGCTGCTAGAACCGCAAACATAAAACGATTGGCTACGTCATACGTTACCACTTGCGATGCCCAGGCTACAGCGATGCCATTTATCAATGGAATCACAATTGCGAAAATCCATGGAAATAATCCATACATGGATAAACTGTTTAATTTCTTTCCGCTGATGATGCCCATATCTAATAAAAAGATAGCCAGAAATCCTTTGAAGATATCATTGGTAAAAGGTTTAATGCCTTCAGCTTGCTTGGCGTTGGCTAAAAATCCAATCATTAAACTGCCGAGTATGAGCAACACGCTTCCGTTGGTGAAGGAATGACGTATCACTTCTCTTTTACTTACAGTGCTTTCATTTTTTTCTTTATTAAAAACAGAAATGAGTAACAAGCCCGCGATAATCGCCGGCGATTCCATCAATGCCATAATAGCAACCATATGTCCTTGAAATTGCATTTTCTGCGCTTCCAAATAAGCCACCGCTGTTACAAAGGTGACCGCACTTACTGAACCGTAAGATGCGGCAATAGCACCTGCATCATATACATTGAGTTTTTTCTTTAAGATAAAAAATGTGTAAACCGGAATGAGGAGTGAAATCACCATTCCAAATAACATGGAATACATGATTTCCGCATTAAAGGTTTCGTGCGAGAGTTCTTGTCCCCCTTTAAATCCAATTGAGAAAAGCAGATACAGCGAAATAAATTTTGAAGAGTTCGCCGGGATTTCAAGATCGCTTTTTAGCTTTACAGCAACGATACCAAGAATGAAAAACAGAAAAGCGGGGTTCGTAACGTTACTTAAGAGTAATTCGAAATTCATAAAATATTAAGGGTTACAACGGTCGCAATACATGGGGTCTTCTCCGGTTTTATTATGAGGATAAAGTTTTTCTTCGATATGTCCACAGCATTTACATTTATATACATGCATCAGCGGTGAGCGTGTTGGAAAACCGCATTCGCTGCATTGCAAACCGGGCTTGTGCTCACATACTGCAAAGCCCGGCATGGAACATTCAGGACAAGTACTTTTGAGTTTTTTAATTAATTCTTTGGTGGCCGCTTCAATCACTTCCATTCG
>CAYQDP010000588.1:0-1838 GCA_964416235.1 uncultured Flavobacteriaceae bacterium
ATGTCCATGATTAACAAAATCAATTAATACGATTCCTTGTCCTGCTACAACCGTTGAAATGTCGATTGAGTCTCTTCTCCATTGTGTTGAAGTTGGTACCCATAAATCAACCGTATAATCAGGTGCCGTAGAAAGTGCAGTACCACCTTTCATGTAAACGCTGGTCCAAGTGTTACCGCAATTAGTAGAAATTTTTACTTCTAATGTATCACTATATGTAGCGTCATATCGTGAGTAAGCTACATCAAAACGTAAGCGAGCATTTGAAACAGTACCAAAATTTAATTTCGGTGCCATCAAGCCATCGCGTATTCCGGCAGCATCATTATAATAGTTGTCGAATAATGCTGAAGCACTGCTGGTTCCAAAACCACCGGCATTAGTAGCTCTTTCCCATTTAATTGAATCCTGGAATTTATTATCGTTAACCCAATTTGCAGGAGGCCATGCCGCACCTTGGAATCCTTCAACTAAAGGTAAAGATCCCGGATTAGTGATTGTGATATAAGCAATTTTTGTTACTGAACCATTTCCATAAGGATTACTTGCAGTTAAAGCAACAGAGTAGGTTCCTGCAGCAGCATATGTAACTGTAGGGTTTTTTACGCTTGATGTTGCAGGCGTTCCTCCTTGGAAAGTCCAGCTCCAGGTTGTAGGGAATAATGTAGATGCATCAAAAAATTTGATAGGTTGTCCAGGACAAGTACTTTGAATGTCTGAATAAAAATCAGCAGATGGAGCGCTGCCCGGCGCAACAGAAGCACATTGCATAGCTTTGAAAGCATCAATACGTCCTGCTCCTAATTGATTAGGTGCGTAAGCAGAGTTAGCAGCAACTGTATATATATTAGCGGCTGTTGTAGAAATACAATTTAAAACCTGAGTAGGTGTCATGTATCCGTTTTTTGATAGCATTAAACCAGCCAATCCCGCAACTAACGGTGTGGCCATTGAGGTTCCTTGCATGTTAGCGTATCCTGTGTTTGGTACAGTACTATAAATAGATTCGCCCGGAGCAGTAATGTCTACCCAGGTTCCGTAACAAGAGAATCCTGATTTTGCGTCAGTAGTTCCGCTTGAAGCAACACTGTAAACATTATTATAAGCAGCTGGATAGTGTGGTACTGAGTTACCATCGTTAGCAGCTGCACATATTACTACACAACCTTTTCCCCAAGCATAATTGATTACAGATTGATCGGAAACAGATGAAACCGTTCCGCCCCAAGAACAAGAAATAACTCTCGCTTTTGTACGGGCTGCGTAAACAATGCCACCATAACCATTCGAAACCGCGTTAGAGCCAGCTGAATTAGCAGTAGCTTTAACAGGAAGTATTTTTACATTAAATCCAATTGCAGAAATACCAACAGTATTATCTGTACGTGCACCTACAATTCCTGAGCAGTGTGTGCCATGACTCCAAGTTGTATTTGGAGGTAATACACTGTTATCATTATCACCAACATCATAGCCGTTTACATCATCCACATAACCATTACCATCATCATCAATGCTATTACCTGCAATTTCACCGGCGTTGGTATAAATGTTGGCCGATAAATCAGGATGTGTTCTTGCAATGGCATTGTCTACAACTGCCACTACAACTGTAGATGTTCCATTGAAAATATTCCATGCATTAGGCGCATCAATTTTGGTTAAAAACCATTGTGAACCATAGCTTGGATCGTTTGGTGTATAAAATAATTTCATTTCCGGAACTTTTTCAGCATACTCCACAGAAGGATGTGAACTTAAGTCCTGAATTAATTCCTCCACCATAGTTGTGTTCGAAATTAAGTCCTGAATTAATTCCTCCACCATAGTTGTGTTCG
>CAYQDP010000589.1:0-1837 GCA_964416235.1 uncultured Flavobacteriaceae bacterium
TATAATTGTTGTGGAAGCCGCCATTGGATCAGCTATTGCTCTAATGATTTTTTCAGTAAGCGATATTTCCGAAATTGCGATTGTGTTAACTGCCGTAATTTTATGGATATTGAACATTGTTGTACCGAGCATAATTGGTTATGTGATTATTGTAAAAGAAAAATTTGAAATTTCACTCTTTAAAAAATGATGCTGCTTTTAAAATTATTAGCTATTGTAGTACTCTGGTTATACGCCGGAGCTTTACTTTATGCAGCACTTGGTTTTTGGCGCAGTAAATTTTTCTTATCCAACTCACAGCACAAAAATTACACAAACGTAACCGTCATCGTTCCGGCGCGTAATGAAGAGGCTTCGATTGAAGCTTGCCTACATTCCATTTTATCGCAGCAATTCGATTTTTCATTGCTACAAATAATTGTAGTCAATGATGCATCAAGCGACAAAACATTGGAAATTGTTGAACGAATTTTAAGTCAGTCAGGAATAAATCATCTCATCATTTCCAATCCGGTTAAAGAAGGTAAAAAGAAAAGTCTGACTAACGCCATTGAAATTGCGAAGGGCAGTTTAATTATTACGCGCGATGCCGACACATATACCGAAAGTAATTTATGGCTTAAAACCCTTGTGGATTTTCATGAAGTGAGTAAAAAAGAATTTATTATTGCGCCTCTTCGCTATGAAAATAAAAACGGACTCCTTTCACAAATCCAATATTTCGAAAGTTTAGCATTAGCTGTTTTAACCGGAGGTTTTGCCGCTCACAAAAAAGCTTTTTTATGCAGTGGTGCCAATTTAGCTTTTACAAAAAATATTTTTAAAGCTTGTAAAGGATACGAAAGCCATTCTCATGTGGCCTCAGGCGACGATGTTTTATTTTTGGAGGATGTTAAAAAGACAAAACCCGAATGTATTGCCTATTTGAAACAATACGACGCTGCAGTTATAACTTATCCCCAAACAAAATTGCCCGATTTGGTTAAACAGAAAATCAGGTGGGGTTCAAAATTGAGTCAAAATTCGAACAATTTGAACGCTTTTTTAGGCTTTTTAGTAGTTTTTATTCATCTTTTTACCGTTTTCAGTCTATTTGTACCAATATTCAGACAGCACATTTCGGCCTTTGGTATAATTTTTATTTTGGGTAGGTTTTTAATTGATTATTTGTTATTATTTTTAGCCTCACGTTATTTTAAACAAGCCCTTAAATGGTGGTGGTTTTTACCGGCAAGCCTCATTTACAGCGCATTTGTTTCGATAACGGCAATTTTAAGTTTAATATTAAAACCAAACTGGAAGTAAAGTGCTTTTTAAAAAGAAGAGTATAGCCGACATGGAAGCTGAATCCCTCTCCAAACAAACTTGGAGACGATTTCGCAGAAATGGTTTAGCTATGACAGGATTGGTATTAATTGGAATCGCAAGTGTCGTTTCTATTTTAGGGTATGCAATAACTCCTGATTCAACGCCGTTTGCTAACGATCAAAAACCCGAACTTCATATTAAAGAACCAGGCTTCAGTATTCAAATGCTTTTGCTGAAAAAAAATGAAGCAGCGAAAAGCACCAATTTTTTTACCAAAATGTTTGTTGGTGAAAACAGCGAATTTACCTCTGTTGCTATTCACGATTATAAATTTTCAGGGCCCGAAATAATCATTGAAGAATATACCGGTAACACACCAAACAATGGCAATAAAGTGCCGTTTAACATTGCAGATGTTGTTTATGATGTCAATCCGAATGTAAAAACAAATTACGATGAGGCTTCGCAAACACTTGAGTTTACTTTAATCAGCACAGGTAAAAAAGTGAAGAAAAGCGTGAGTGAATTA
>CAYQDP010000590.1:0-1834 GCA_964416235.1 uncultured Flavobacteriaceae bacterium
ATGAAAAAAAATCTACATTTTATTGCTGCCTTATTTTTTGCAATTTCTTTTATAGCTACTGCGCAAAATAAGTCAACCGTTCAAAAAGGTAACTTCACAGTATTAGAAGAAACAATCTCTTTAACGAAAGTTAAGCCTAATGATTCGCTTAGCGGATTTAATGAGCAACAAGCCCGTGAGCTGGCACCTTTTAAGGGGATCACTGCAGAAGAAATGGATGTTTACATGGCTATTTCAAAACGAGATTTTATCAAGAGTAAATATAATTTAGTATCAAAACCGCAAGTATTACCCGTTCTTTCCGGCTCTAAAACTTCAAGCGCCGTGTGCGTGAACGAAGATTTTGAAGAAGGAAGTTTAACTAGTCCGGTACCGGGCACAATCAATGTTACTTCACCTACTGGTATAAATGGTTGGACAACTTATTCGGGAACAACTCCGGCGACTGCCAATGGTTCATGTTTATTAACCGGTTGTTGCGTTGGCGCACCAAACGCAGTTCAATTAATTGCTCCCGGACCTGCAGGAATGGTCGATCCAATTATTGGAGCTTCCTATCCAATCCATTCTGTATTTGGAAACAACTTAAATTCTGCCGCTTCAACTTTAAACGGTTTTAATTGTTATGGTGACTGGTTTATTAAACTTAATAACACAACACCGGGCGCAGGATTAAGCAGACTTACAAAAACAATCTCCGTTACTCCTTCCAATGTAATTTTCAATTTCGCATACATTGCTGTGGTACAAGGTGCGCATTGTTGTTGCGATAATGGCGGGGTATCAATTATTTTCAAAGACTGTTTAGGCAACATGCTTGCTTCAGCTTCTCAATTTAGTATTTCTCCTCCTGCAGGAACCGGTTGTACGCCAATGGGAATTTGTGCAAGTCCAAGTACAATTACAACGTTGAATGCTCCAACTGCAGGATGGTATTATAACAAATGGGCAAACTCTTCAATTGATTTATCCTTATGGATGGGTAATTGTATTCAAGTAGAAGTTACTGCAATTGATTGTCCGTATAGCGGACATGCAGGCTATGCTTATTTTGATGCGCAATGTGCATCTACAATTGTAAATAGTGTTTCATCATTAACTAATGAAGCGAACTTGAACCTATATCCAAATCCAAACAATGGTATTTTTAATTTGGATGTTGCTCAGCCAATTCAAAATGGTGAGATTGAAATACGAAACATTTTAGGACAAGTTGTATTGCGTGAAGAAATCAAACAAGGCAGCAACAAAATCAATTCACAGAATTTATTAAAAGGCATTTATACTTATGCCGTGTTGCAAAACAAGGAAGTAATTCACATTGGCAAAGTGATAATTGAATAAGTCAACTTTTACGAATGAAATGAAGCAATCTGTTTTAAGATTGCTTCGCTTCATTACATTTCGCTCGCAATGACTGACCCTTTAATCCTCCTTAAACTTAAGCCAGGTGAGTTCTTTTATTTTAAATCGTAAACCGGCATAAAGCATTCGTCCGTATATTGGTCCCCACACCATACTCGCGTCGAAATATTTACTAAACGGTGCATCACTGGCTACAATTGGATTGGGCTGTTTATAATCTAAGGCATTCTCTACTCCAATATAAATATGCAATTCCGCTTTAGGAAATTTGGTGAGATACGTAATTTGTCCCAATACATTATAGAATTCTGGGGAATAAGCGTTTCTTTTATAAGTTTCAGGATTGCCGGGAAATCCTCTTCAACCGCTCTTCTGATATTTACTTCCATTGGTGTGGATAATATTCGCGTTAAGGTATGTGGTCAGACTTCCCTGTCCTTTATGAGAGCCTTCATCTCGTTGAAGTGAT
>CAYQDP010000591.1:0-1830 GCA_964416235.1 uncultured Flavobacteriaceae bacterium
ATATTTATTAAACACAACTTTAAAATAATTAAGCAAATTGAACACCCTGAAGCTACTCTTTGTCTATGGGAAAACGGCATTGTACATGTATTCTATCATGATCATACCGTACTTGATGTTGAACTTCAACTAAAAATGGCGGATTCCTTTAATGAAATTACGAATAAGAAACGTTCGCTTTTTATATTTGATGCAGGAGAAGGTGTAACCATTACAAAGGAAGCAAGAGATAATGCTCTTAAATTAGAAGATTCTACACCCATTTTAGCTTCAGCTGTAATTGCACCCAATTTAGCTTACCGAATCATTGCTAATTTCTTTCTTAAAGTTCAGAAACCTAAAGGGCAATATCAAGTTGTTGCCGATGTGAATGCAGCCATCGAATGGTTTAAAAAAATCAATTTACTTTCCTGATTTTTTCCAGTAGCTGTGGAATTAATTGCTCCCAGGTAAATTTTTCTCTGATTAAATTTAAAGCTCTAGTTTTCTTTTGATCCAAAAATTTCGAGTCTGTACTGATGACATCAAGTAATGATTTCTTAATCAATACGGCATTACTTTGAGCTAATAACCAACCTGTATTTTGATTTACTAAAACTGAAGTGGCTCCAACATCAGTCGCAATTACAGATAATCCGTTACTCATGGCTTCTAAAATCACATTTGGCATACCTTCACTGTGACTTGGACAAATCAATACATCACAAGTACGTAATAAATTATTCAGTGTCTCCTTCTCTCTGATTTCACCGTGATAAATGATTCGATTATCAATTATTCTTTTGTCATTGGGAATGGGGCCGATAAAATGAAATTTAAATGCCGATTTATTATCAAGTGACTTAAGTGCTTCATTTAATTCTTCTACACCTTTTCGTCTCTCATATCGTCCTAAAAAAACAAATTCGATAATTTTGGCTGTTGGCTTAACGAATTCAACAAGTGTATTTTCCTCAACACCGGAAGGCATTTCAATAATCTTTTCTGTGGAGACACCTATTTGCGTAAGGATATTTGTGATTTTACCGCCATAAGAAAAAACCACATCAGCCATTAACGTAATTTGCTTTACAGGTTTTCTTAATAAGAATATTTGCTGTAAATAACTCTTGAAATCAGGTGCCTTTTGAAACATTTCATATCCATGAAATTTGACACCTATTTTACAACAGTTAATATTTCCTTTATACTTTTCCTCTATTAGCTTCCATCCGGAGAAACCTTTAGTATATATGAAATCATAAGAAGCCAAACTTGGCTTGATTGCATCGTAAACCAGTTCTGAATAGCTTCTTGAATTCTTTAAATAATGTCCGAAACCTTTTTTCTCATTTGGAAATTTCAGAATGAAGGAATGAATATACTTTCTTTCTTCTTCGGTAAATACTTTTAATTCATTTATATCGAATTCGCTTTCGTTAAAATGATACAAATCGACTTCAATTTTATTTTGAGCGAAATATTTACAGAGATAATAAGAATGCTTCTGCATTCCCCCTAACACATAAGGCCATATTCCATCAGTTATAAGAGCAATTTTCTTCATTAAGCCATTAAAAAGAGATATTTTTCTTTAAAATTATCCTTTGTCAGATTCTTCATTGCTAAATCATGGTTTCTCTTTTTAGCCTCATAATTTAAGTGTTTTAAATCCCATGCTTTATCACCTGACTGTCCGCAGCCTTGCTCTTTTACAAATCCACTAAAATCACCAAGATTCTCACTTATTAAAACATTTAGTCCGCAACTCAAATACTCAGCGAATTTAACAGGAGATGCTACGCGATTAGTTACTGATTCCTCTCTATATAAAATTCCATAATCAGCTGC
>CAYQDP010000592.1:0-1820 GCA_964416235.1 uncultured Flavobacteriaceae bacterium
GGTTTAAGGAAAATGCCAAAGAAATTACTTGCGTATTTCATATAGGCGCACGAACTGATACGACTGAATTTAATAAGGCTATTTTCGACGATTTAAATGTTAACTATACAAAAGACATTTGGAATATTTGTTCGCAAAACAGCATCACTTTAATTTATGCTTCATCGGCAGCTACGTATGGTTTAGGGGAGCATGGGTATGATGATGATGAAACTAAAATTCCATTGTTAAAGCCATTGAATCCTTATGGTGACAGTAAAAATGATTTTGATAAATGGGCTTTGCAACAAAAGCAAACGCCTCCGTATTGGTACGGTTTTAAATTCTTTAATGTGTATGGTCCGAACGAATACCATAAAGCAAGAATGGCCTCGGTGATTTTCCATTCCTTTAATCAGATTAATGAAAAAGGCATGGTGAAATTGTTTAGAAGTCATAATCCAAATTATAGTGATGGCGGACAATTGCGCGATTTTGTTTATGTAAAGGATTTGGTAGATGTATTGTATTTTACTTATAAGAATAAAATTAAAAACGGCATTTATAATCTAGGCAGCGGCAAAGCCAGAACTTTTTTAGATTTAGCAAAGGCAACTTTTGCGGCCTTGAATAAAGAAACGAATATTGAATTTATTGATACGCCAATCGATATTCGCGATAAGTATCAGTACTTCACGGAAGCCAATATGAATAAATTAGTGGCGCAAGGGTACAACAAGCCGTTTACTTCTTTGGAAGAAGGTGTAAAAGATTATGTGCAAAATTATCTGGTTGCACATAAATACTTCTAAATTAATTAAGCCATATTTTGCTTTCGGATTTTGATTGCGTCAGAGAAGCTGATGTTGTGAATTTTCGAATCCAACCAGGCGTAAAAATTGAAATACTCTAAAGCGTTTTTCTCGTAACGGTCTTTAAATACTTCCTGCATTTCTTGCTTGAATTTTATAAAGGAAGCTGATTGTTTTCCGTCACGTTTTGACAGGGCAATTTTTTTGAAATGTTCAAGGAATAGAACTTCAAATTTATATTTGTTGTCGAGAGAGGAAACAAAGCGAGCGGTAGATTTGTATATGTAAGGAAGCAAATCCTCATTCCCCAATTCGAAATGAATAATAAGATTGATGAGTTTTGAAATGCGAATAATGTCTTGTCGCAATTCCGCATAATTGGAATTGATAATTTTATTCACCCAATGCAAGGCCTTGCTGTATTCGCCAACACCGAAGTAAACCATGGTAATGATCTGGTAAATTCGCAGTAATTCTTCCTCGTTAATTTTAGTTTCGTATTTCTCAAGCCCTTTAATTACGGCAGGAATAACATTTTTTGCTTTATCATGCTGCCCAATATAGGCGTATAAAAGCATTTCATTAATGTATGAATTGGAGAAGATGGCAATTTGTAGATCGATGCTCTTAAACTTCGGATCGAGCCACAATGCCTTTAATTTATCAATGGTTTTAAATCCATCAGTATATAAACGTTTGATGGCATAATAACGAATGGTATAGCCATGCGCTACGATGTAACTTTTTGGTAATTCGGAAATGAGTGAAGGTTCATTTTCCATAGCGAAGATTAAGCCCTGGAAAGAATCAAACATTTCATCCGGTTTGTTTAGTAAACGGGCAGCAAGTCCTTTAATGTGCAATAAAGTAATGAAAGACTTCTTGGAATTCGCAGAGGTTTTGTCTTGTATGGCTTTATCAGTTAAGATTTTTTCAATTTCACTTACATCTTCTTTCGTGCGAACAAAAAGAAGTTTGGCTGATAATTGATTTAATCGACTCAATAACTTTTCAAGATGAGTAAGTTGT
>CAYQDP010000593.1:0-1817 GCA_964416235.1 uncultured Flavobacteriaceae bacterium
AGTGATGAAGCGATTGATATTTTATTCAGAGCGTTTTGTAATCCCGGCGTAGACAACATCATTATTTGTCCGCCTACATATGGCATGTATGAAGTGTCGGCAAATATTAACGATGTAAAAATTAAAAGAGTTCCGTTAACGTCTGAAGAATTTCAATTAGACACCGAAAACATCTTAAAGGCAATCGACAACAACACAAAATTAATTTTCATCTGTTGTCCGAACAATCCTACAGGGAACGGCGTAAAATGGGAAGCCATTAAAAAAATACTTGAGAATTTTTCAGGACTCGTAATTATTGATGAAGCCTACATCAACTTCGCCAGATACAGAAGTCTGATTCCTGAACTTTTAAATTATCCTAATCTGGTTATTTTACAAACCTTATCCAAGGCATGGGGACTTGCAGGATTACGTGTAGGAATGGCATTTGCTTCCGAACCCATTATCGATATTTTTAACCGTATAAAACCTCCCTATAACATTAACATCGCTTCACAAAAATTAGTTTTAGAAGCCTTAAACAATACAGATAAAATTAATGCCTGGATAAAAGAAACCGTTGAAGAGAGAGATAAACTCAGCGCTGAACTAGCTATGCTTCCTTTTATCATTAAAGTTTATCCGAGCGATGCAAATTTCATCTTAGTGAAAACAAACGATCCTATGGCTATTTACAATTACCTTGTAACAAAGAAAATCATCATACGCGACAGAAGCAAAGTAGAATTGTGCGAAGGATGTTTACGTATTACAGTTGGAACTAAGGAAGAGAATAGAAAATTAATTGATACACTTAAAGAAACTAGTAATTAGTTACAGAAGAAAGAAGTATGACAGTGAAAACACAGAGATTTGAAGAACTTATAGTATGGCAAAAAGCACATGCTTTGGTTTTAGAAATTTACAAACTATCTAAAGACTTCCCTAAAGAAGAAACCTATGGAATTACTTCTCAGGTAAGAAGATCCTCTGTTTCTGTTGCGGCCAATATTTCAGAGGGCTACAGAAAAAAAGGTAAAGCTGACAAGCTAAGATTTTTAAATATTGCTGAAGGCTCACTTGATGAAACAAAATATTATTTAATATTAATACGTGACTTGAAATTTATAAAAAACGAATACGATAAATTATTTGAATTAAGCGAAGAAGTATCAAAATTACTTAATGCATATTCAATAGCCATTCGTAATTCAATTAACAAATAATTCTAACTTCTGTATCCTAAACACTATATTCTTCATTATGAAAAAAGTATTATTTATTGATCGTGACGGAACATTAATCTGGGAACCACCGGATACCTTTCAAATCGACAGTTTCGAAAAATTAAAATTCCTGCCGGGCGTATTTACGTGGCTGGGTAAAATTGCAAAGGAACTGGATTATGAATTAGTAATGGTAACTAATCAGGATGGATTAGGAACAGATTCTTTCCCCGAAAATACGTTTTGGCCGGTTCAGAACTTTATCATTCAGGCTTTGGAAAATGAAGGCGTAAAATTCAGCGAAGTGTGTATCGACCGCTCCTTTGATTTTGAAAACAAACCAACCAGAAAACCAAATACAGGAATGTTGACTAAATACCTGGATGGAAATTATGATTTACAAAATTCATACGTAATTGGTGATCGCTTAACAGACGTGAAGCTGGCAGCAAATTTAAAAAGCAAAGCCATTTTTCTAAAAAACAACGACATTCCAACCGGTGCAGAGAACATTGAAGCCATCCTTGAAAATTGGGAGCAGATTTACAATCTGCTAAAATTACCACCGAGAATTGCAGAGCATTCCCGCAAAACAAACGAAACCGATAT
>CAYQDP010000594.1:0-1816 GCA_964416235.1 uncultured Flavobacteriaceae bacterium
AAAGCACACATTTTAGAGTGGTTGACTCGGAAGAAGTCCAACTTAATCAAACAACACAAAGTAATAACACAGTGATTAGCTTGCCCAATGTTACTACTAGTCGATCCACAACTGATATTTTGCAGTTAAATTTTGGTGGTGATACTCAAGTATTGATTAGGGATGCTAGTGGTGCTGAATTAGCCAATGGCACCCAAAAAGCAGGAGATACTTTAACGGTTAAAGGGGAGTCGCCTTTTGCCATTGAGTTAAATCCTGCCAGCACGGTTCAGTTTACATTTAATGACAAAGTGATTGATTTAAAACCCTATATTGTCAACGATAAAGTCAACTTTCGCTTATCGAGGTAAGCATGCATATTTCGCCTATTAAACGCCGTGTTACCCGCAAAATTCGTGTTGGTTCAGTCTATGTGGGAGGAGATGCGCCGATTAGTGTCCAAACCATGACCAATACTGACACCTGTGATGTAGCTGCTACAGTGGCACAAATTCAACGTTGTGTCTTGGCAGGCGCAGACATTGTTCGAGTATCTGTACCATCTATGGAAGCCGCTGAAGCCTTTGGTTTAATTCGTCAACAAGTGCAAGTGCCGTTAGTAGCCGATATTCACTTTGACCACAAAATTGCCCTTGCGGTGGCCGAAAAAGGCGCGGATTGTTTGCGTATCAATCCGGGCAATATTGGCTCTGATGACAAAGTCCGTGAAGTGGTTGCCTGTGCGCGTGATAAGGGTTTGTCGATTCGGATTGGCGTGAATGCAGGTTCTTTAGAAAAAGACTTACAAAAAAAATATGGAGAGCATCGTGTATTTGACACCGGTATTCGTGAATGTACAATTATTGGTCAAGCTATAGGAATTGCTATGCGCGGACTCAGGCCAATTGCGGAAATTCAATACCTCGATTATTTATTATATGCCTTACAGATCATGAGTGATGATCTAGCCACTGTTCAGTACAGAACAAAAGGCGGGCAAAAAGCGCCGGTAATTATTCGTACTAGGGGACATAGGTTAGAAGGTATTTGGCATAGCGGCTCACCAATGGGCATGATAATAAATGCTATTCGTGGTATATACGTTTGCGTTCCCCGAAGCATGACCATTGCAGCAGGATTTTACAACACTTTACTCACATCGGATGAACCTGCTTTAGTCATTGAACCTCTTAACTCTTATCGCTTAAAAGAAAAAGCACCTTCTAACTTCGGAGAATTCAAACTTCCTTTAGGAATACCTGAAATTTTAAAACAGGGTAACGATGTTACGTTGGTAACCTACGGTTCTAATTGCCGTATTGCCATGGAAGCCGCTGCTCATTTAGAAAAGAAAAATATTTCTGTAGAAGTAATAGATGTACAAACCCTTCTTCCTTTTGACATTCATCACTCGATTGTAGAATCACTTAAAAAAACCAATCGTATTGTTTTCCTCGATGAAGATGTACCTGGGGGCTCCACAGCATTTATGATGCAAAAAGTTTTAGAAGAACAAGGTGGTTATAATTATTTGGATACGGAACCCAAAACAATAACCTCTAAAGAACACCGCCCTGCTTACGGAAGTGATGGAGATTATTTTTCTAAACCTAACGTAGAAGATATTGTGGAAGCCATTTATAATTTAATGCACGAAAGCAATCCGGCTAATTACCCCGCTTTGTATTAATCTAAATGAAAAAAATTACCGAATCAGACTCGCGCTATAACCATTTGGAAAAAATGACTATAAAAGTATTGCTTTCAAATATTAATAATGAAGATAAAAGCGTTCCTATTGCTGTAAGAAAAGTGATTCCCAAAATTGAAAAATTAG
>CAYQDP010000595.1:0-1815 GCA_964416235.1 uncultured Flavobacteriaceae bacterium
CAGGATGTGCGATATTGAAACGACCTCCGAATCGCGTTGGCTTTCCAAAAACAATGTACTCGGTTTGGGTTTTTAATTTATCGGCCATCCATTTGTGACCCTGAAACCAAACTAATTCGATGATACCTGTATTATCTCTGAAAACGGCCACTAAACGCTGAGCGCGCTTTACACCCACCGTGGTTAAACTCTCAATAACTCCTCGCAATTGAACATATGGCAAATCTTCACTTAAATCCTTTACACTTTGAAATTTGGTCCTATCGACATAACGAAACGGGTAATGCGTAATTAAATCGCGGAATGTAAACACACCCAATTCGGTTTTTAACACATCAGCTCGCTGCGGACCAATTCCTTTCAGGTATTCGATGGGAGTATCTAAAAACGCACTTGCCATTAGTAGCTTAAAATTACTACAAGTGTATTGTTAATACAATTATCCGTTATTTAATTATAAACATTGTTTTAGCAAGTAATTTTGATTTGTGAAGCGCTTTTTTTGGATAATTTTTTTAACTGTTACAACTGCTTTCATAAATAAAAGCAAAGCTCAGCTCTTTGACAGTCTTCAACAAATTATCAAAAGCAAAGCCTCTATTGATTTGCGTTTGGAATCACGCTATTCGTTTATCAATAATGAACTGGCAGCCATTAATGGCATTAGAATTGGCGCTTCATTCAGAAGAAAACTTCGCTTTGGCGGCGGCATTAGCTGGCTGAAAAGCGATTTGTACGACGATATCTATATCCCAAACTCCAATGGTGATTTAATTTCTAATAGAAAATTTCTACGATTAGGTTATGTTTGCTTGTACGCCGACGTAGTATTTTACAAAACAAAAAGATGGCAGGTTAGCGTACCAATTCAAACCGGTTTAGGCTTATCCTGGTATCAGTTTAACGACAGCTACAATTTAAATAGTCAACCAAAATATTTTTTATGGATTTACGAGCCCGGAATTTCCACACATTTCAAAGTTTTCAAATGGCTTGGCTTAGGTATGGACGTCAATTACAGATTTACTCTTAAGAATAATAAAAACATCAGTGAGCAATTTAGCAGTCCGACCTATGCCTTAAAATTTTTGTTTTGGGCAGACCAATTATTTTACGACCTATTTCCTAATTCTAAAATTGCTCAGAAGCGTGGACCCGCAATTTGGTAAACTTAATTCTTGTTTTTTAAATAAGATTTCAATTCCCGTATTACATCATAAGCTTCTTTATCGCTTAGCTGCATTCCGAATGTAATAGTCTTTGCCATGTATTGAAACTGAATTCTCTCCCCTCCTTTAATCCAAAAGCTTTGATTAATTGTATCAGCAAAACTGGCATGACTTAACTCGATAAGTTTAACATCATTCACTAAATCTATCTCATATTCCTTTATTTTACCGCTTCCATTAATTTCCTTTTGAAGAAATAACTTTCCGTTTTTCAACCAGATTTTTTCACGACCGAATTTTTTCCATATCCATGCTCTGGCAATTTTATATTCGAAATAAAACCAGAAAGACAGATAAATGATTATAAACAACTTTGCGTCTTGATTATTCAATTTAAAGTAATTAATGA
Source organism: uncultured Flavobacteriaceae bacterium (assembly GCA_964416235.1). Taxonomy (GTDB): domain Bacteria; phylum Bacteroidota; class Bacteroidia; order B-17B0; family Aurantibacillaceae; genus JAHEYG01. The sequence goes on from CAYQDP010000595.1 coordinate 1,579, forward strand.
ATACAATCACACCACAACCTGTCCATGCCAATAACCACAACAACATTAAATTCAGTTTCTTCTTGTCGGTAGTAGGTAACATCACAACGCTTAATACATTGTCTTTTTCCTGAACACTTACCCTTTCACTAATTAATTTCATTGGGTTTTATATAATAAAAATTATTTGTTTCTTTAGGTTGACAAATTTACGGCAATTAATGAATAACCCACAAAGAACCCTTAATTTATTTGATA
>CAYQDP010000596.1:0-1805 GCA_964416235.1 uncultured Flavobacteriaceae bacterium
ATTAGCAAACATGATACATTTTAGTATTGAATCATTCCTAGACATGCCTATAAATAAAGAAAAAGGAACTGCATTGAGCGCATTTATGGGCTACTACAATACTAATTACGGTAAAAACTATCTGCGATATAATGGCGCATTAAATCCTGGAACGGGAAGCACAGCAAAAACCATGTTACAAAGTACAGCTTACGGTAACAGCTTTCCTATGTTTGGAACCGGTCAAGTAGGCTATGCTCAAATTGGATTTTTATTACCTAAAAAATTAATAGGAGAAACGCATGGCCAGCTAATGCCTTATGTAAGCGCGGAGTTTGCCGATTACGAAGCATTACAACACAAAGGAATGCTATTGTATGATGCAGGCATCAACTGGCTTATCAAAGGACATAACTCAAAACTTTCTGTTGATTTTCAAAACAGACCTACCTATTATTTAAATGCGAATAATGATGTTACATCAGGCCATCGCAAAAATGCTATTATTCTGCAATACCAAATCTTTATTTAAAAGAACTATGGAAGCAAAAAACAAAATATTCAACCTGAATGCTGCAATACATGAATTAAAGCACTATTTGCCGGCACAAGCTCCATTAAAAGATTTTGTGCATCATAATACATTGCACGCATTTCAAAATCAAAAGTTCTTTGATGCAATCAGAAATGCCAGTGGTAAACTCGGTTATAAAACATCATTAAGCTTAAATGAATTCCGAACATATTATAAAAATGGAAAAATAAACAAGAACGTATTTGAGAGGATTGTTAACCGTGAGAATAAAAATTCGAATGTTTCTGACTGGTATTATAGATTGGTTGAAAAGAAATACGATACTACCATTAAAGCTAAAATCGGATCGTTACGTGATAAATGGAAAACTTTGCATTACATTAATCTGGATGCGTTTGTACAACCTGTCCTTTTCCGAATTGTTGGCAGTTACCTTGATCAAGGAATTTCGATCTGGAATTTCCCCGTATTGCATCAGGATTTCATCACTTCACTTCGGGAACTTGAAAAAAACAGCTTTGTAAGAATTTTTAAAACAGAGCGTCCACGACAGTTGTTACTCAAAAATGAATACAACCTTGAGAACTTACTTTCAATTGTTGTAGGTGATGAAAGCTTATATGAACAATACATGTTCGATCAACAATTTTCTCATCAAGGATGGTCAGGAATGGTTTCTGCAATCGAAGATCAACCTCAGGGTTTATTGGATTCAAAAAAAATAAGTTTACACGATTTAATAATTTTTGAATTACTTCTTGAAATTGATGCGCTCGATTATAAATTCGGACGCAAGTGGCTGCCACTTGCCAATGGATTAAACGAAAAACCTCTTGATTTGTTTTGCGATGTTGAAAAAACCGAATTAGACGAAGTTATAAAATTATGGCAGGAGATTTTTGAATGGTCCTACTATGATGAAGTTCTTAATGGCATTCTTCAGCAGAAAAGTAAATCCGAAAGTGGAGACAAAAAAAGTTTCGAGGCTTTGTTTTGCATTGATGACCGCGAATGCTCAGTGCGACGTTACATTGAGGAAATTGACCCAAAATGCAAAACATATGGTACGCCGGGCTTTTTCGGTGTAGAATTCTTTTATCAACCAACAGAAGGAAAGTTTTATACGAAACTTTGTCCCGCACCGGTTACTCCAAAATACCTGATAAAAGAAGAAGATGCAAAAAGCAAAAGACGAAAGGATTTGCATCTTACTAAACATTCACACTCTTTGTTTAGTGGTTGGCTAATAACTCAAACCCTAGGATTGCTTTCTGCATTACGCTTATTCTTT
>CAYQDP010000597.1:0-1803 GCA_964416235.1 uncultured Flavobacteriaceae bacterium
AATAACAATGGCACTACTACCTTTCAAAGCATCCAGATTATGATTAATAGCAACGCGACTAACACTGTAATATTCGCCGATGGAGCGCATGAAATCATATTGACGCAATGTATCTAATTCTCCGTGCCCTTCCAGAAAAGTAATTTCAGTTTTTCCTTTTGCTTGTAATTTACGAATGGAATTAGTTAAGCCATACTCTAAGTCCTGAACAGAATTATTTATGGCAACCTCCGGTGAAATCCCTAACTGACGTTTGAAAATCTGCCACGGAATTTCTTTACCCTTGTAAGTTACAAGCGCTGCGGGATAGATATACGATTTTGTAGTTTTTTTATTCTTACGGTCGGTAACTTCCTCCGGTATGATTCCCTTATCATACAATTGCTTTTCAATTTTTTCGGTTTCATCCTTGTTAGGATTTTCAAGCGGATTAATAAACTCGTACTCGATTTGATTGTTAGAATACGCTCTGAAAACATCTAACATTTCCTTGGTTTCGTTACGTAAACGCGTAAAATCAGGATTTAAATCGCCATCCAGATATACTTTAAAAAACACTACATCATCCAGATTTTTTAAAAGTTTCAGGGTAGACGGAGCTAGTGTATATCTTTTCTCGGCTGTTAAATCAATTCGATTGAAATAGAATGAAAAAACGAAATTAGCCAACACAACAATAACAGCGACCATCAAAAAATTGACAATGTCGCGTCGTTTGTTTGTTCCCGTATGTTTTTTCTCGCTTACCATTTACGACTTTGCAAAACTAATTTTGTGGAAACATTGAATACTGCAATCACGCTAATAAAATAAATAACGTCACGTGAATCAACCACACCGCGACTCATACTCATGTAATGTTCATTAATACCTAATGCCTTAACCATGGCATCATATTTACCGAATAAACCGGAGGCCGCAATGAAATCGAAACCGGTATAAGTAAAAAAACAAAGCAACATGGCGATTATAAATGCTATCACTTGATTTTCTGAAACAGCTGAAGCAAAAATTCCAACCGCCACAAATCCTGCACCTAAAAACAACAAGCCGATATAAGAACCCCACATTGCTCCTGTATCAATGTTTCCCTTAGGATATCCTAATTGATGAACGGAATAATAATAAATTAAAGTTGGAAGTAATGACACAATCACTAATGTGAATCCTGCAAAATATTTCGCTAATACAATTTGTAAATCGGTGAGCGGACGAGTTAAAAGAAGTTCGATGGTGCCGGTTTTTTTCTCTTCTGAAAATGTACGCATGGTGATGGCCGGAATCAAAAATAAATATACCCATGGAGCCAGCATAAACAGAGAATCTATACTCGCAAAGCCATTTTCCAAAACGTTAGTACCCGTACTTTCTGAAGGGATCAACCACATGAAAACACCAATGAGCGTAATGAATACACCAATGGCTACATAGCCAATAAGGGAACTTAAGAAACTCCGTATTTCTTTTAAATAGAGGGTAAACATTAAGGCAAAAATAAGATTAATGTAACTTGCAAAGTAGACTTAACCTTGCTTTTTAACACATTTTTGAGTTAATAACCTCAATGGTTCCTCCAATATATCGTGTCCACCATTATAAAAAACTGTTTCCGGAGTAATATTGTACTTTTTCAGGAGTTCCAATTGTGTTTTTTGTTGTTCGGTATTCAAAAATTCATCATTATCACCGGCCACATAAATCCAATTTTTTACACTAATATTAGATAAATAAACCTCCCAATTCATATCCGGCGGAATTACGGAACCCCACACAATTAAATTATCGATTTTAAATTTTGTTGAT
>CAYQDP010000598.1:0-1800 GCA_964416235.1 uncultured Flavobacteriaceae bacterium
TTCACTAAATTTCTTGCTTTGATGGTAGCATCAACAACAATATTTAATTTGCTGATTTGCTCATCTTTTAATCTGCTATCAACTATAGAAACAGATTCGAATGTGTTGGCTCCTTTTTTAGCGCTAGGTTTGTGCTTGATGAATTGGTAATTTCCTAAAGCCAATCCTTCAGCTAATGCCAACGAATGAGAACTTTTAGCAGTTTCGTTTATAACGGTAAGGTGTTTGCCCTTTGTACCATTGATAGCATCAGTAATGGAACTTCCGTTCTTTCGCAAACCTTCATGCGTTTTATTAATGTCTTTTTTAGGGTCGATAATGATAACATAAATCAATTGTCCAAGGTGATTTAAAGAAACAAACTTCTTATCGGGGTCGGATAATTGTTTAGTGATATAATCAGTCACGGAATTATCAAAATGATAAGTCGGTTTATTCTTAAATTTTTCGCAAATAATGGCCAGGTTTGAACCTTTAACCGGATTGCTGATTTTCTTAATTGTTATCATAATAAATTGGTGCCTACGAATATACAAATTTGTAATTATTAACCTAAAATATGAAGGCTTTATTGTAACTTTGAGGCGATGAATATCAGCGACATTTTAAAGAGGGCTTTGAACCTCGAATTTTTGAGTATTGAAGAGGGTGTTTTTTTGTTTGAAAACGCCTCTACAACTGAATTAATGTTTGTAGCCAATGAGATACGTAACATTAAGAAGAATAACTCGAAGAAGGTAACCTGGATCATCGACCGAAACCTTAACACTACCAACGTTTGTATTGCCAATTGTAAATTTTGTAATTTTTATCGTATTCCGGGACATGCGGAGGCGTATATCACAGATATGTCGACTTACAAAGCTAAAATTGAAGAGACAATAAAGTACGGAGGAGAGCAGTTATTGTTGCAAGGCGGACATCATCCGGATTTGGGGTTGGAATATTATACCAAAACATTCCGAGAGATCAAAAAAATGTTTCCGCAAATAAAATTGCATGCGCTTGGTCCCCCTGAAATTGCACATATTACTAAACTTGAAAAATCAACCCACACAGAGGTTTTAAAAGCTCTGATGGAGGCCGGTATGGATAGTTTACCGGGAGCCGGCGCTGAAATTTTAAACGACAGAGTGCGTCGATTAATTTCTAAAGGAAAATGTACAGGACGTGAATGGTTAGAGGTGATGAAAGCCGCTCATCAATTGGGATTAACAACATCCGCCACCATGATGTTCGGACATGTTGAGACGATTCAAGAACGCTTTGAGCATTTAGTATGGTTAAGGGAAGTACAAGCACAAAAGCCGGAAAGTTCTAAAGGATTTATCGCTTTTATTTTATGGCCATTTCAAGATGACGGAACATTATTAAATCGTTTGAAAGGAATTAAGAATAATGTCAGCTCCGACGAATACATACGCATGTTAGCCTTGAGTCGTATTATGTTGCCAAACATTGAAAATATTGGCGCCTCATGGTTAACGGTTGGAAAAGCTACTGCGCAAATTTGCCTACATGCAGGCGCAAATGATTTTGGAAGTATTATGATAGAGGAAAATGTAGTTAGTGCAGCAGGCGCACCACATCGTTTTACCTACAAGACCATTCAGGATGCGATTAAAGAAGCAGGCTTCGAACCTCAGTTAAGAAATCAGCAATACGAAGACCGTAAGTTACCGGAAGGAATAGAAGAGCAAGTGATTAATTATTAAACATCACTTCCAGACTTTTTTGTTTTGGTAACAATAATTTAGCGCCATTTTCAGTAATCAGCATTTCATCTTCTATACGTATGCC
>CAYQDP010000599.1:0-1796 GCA_964416235.1 uncultured Flavobacteriaceae bacterium
AAATGACAATTATATTGCAAAATGGAATAACTCCTCTTGGTCTTCGATTACCAGTGGTACAGATGGGGGCGTTCGTTCTCTATGTAGTTACAATAATGAACTTTTTGTGGGAGGTAGATTTAATACATCCGGTGGATTAACGTGTGGAAATATATCTAAATGGAATGGCTCGACCTGGATTATTCCATCTTTTGGTTTAACAGGTAGCGGTTCTAATTGTGTTTATTCTCTTTGTATTTATAATTCAGATTTATATATCGGTGGGCGTTTTGGACCATCCCCGAATAATATCTTAAAATGGAATGGCACCACAACTTCACTTCTTGGTTCGGGTCTTACTCCATGGAATAGTAGTTACGCTTTTGTACAAACGTTTTATAACGGTGAACTTTATGTCGGAGGTAGTTTTAATAGTGCCGGAAGTACTAGTGCGAATAATATTGCCAAATGGGATGGGACTAATTGGTCAAATCTTGGAACAGGTACTGGTGCCGTTTATGCTTTAGCAGTTTTTAATAACGAACTCTATGTTGGTGGATCATTTAATACAGCAGGAGGTATTACTGCAAATAATATTGCTAAATGGGACGGTATGAATTGGTCGGCAGTTGGAACCGGAATGAATAATCGGGTTAACGCACTTGCTGTTTATAATGGAGAATTATATGCAGGTGGTCGTTTTACAACTGCAGATGGGAACCAGGCAAATCATATAGCTAAATGGAATGGAACAAATTGGACTTCGTTAGGATTAGGTACAGACACAACCGTGAATGCCTTAAAAGTTTTTAATGGCGATTTAATTGTAGGAGGTGAGTTTACCAATGCCGGCGGCAATCCTGCCAACTATATTGCGAAATGGAACAAAATAGTAGGTGTTAACGAACATCAGAAGAGTGTAATTTCAATTTATCCAAGCCCGGCACATCAATCGCTATATATAAGCATGAATGATTACTCAGTTCAAAATCTCAAAATTTTACTTATAAACACTTTAGGTGAAACGATATTGGTTGAAGAGAATAAACTACAATTAGATGTAAGTACAATTAAGGATGGAGTTTATTATTTGCAAATAAAAAACGCTTCAGGTTTAATCACAAAGAAAATTGTAATCCAACATTAAGCAAATCCCAATTCTTTTCTCACGACTGCTAATTTTTCCTGCGCGATTTTTTTGGCTTTGTTTTCACCAATACTTAATTCTTCTTCGAGTTTCGTTGGATGACTCATCAACTCATTGAATAATTGGCGTTGCTCTCCAAATTTTTCCAGTATCAATTCAAATAAAGCATTTTTTGCATGGCCATATCCAAAGCCACCCTTTATATAATTTTGTCGGAGGCTTTCAGTTTGTTCGGCGCTGCCTAATAATTGATATAATTTAAATACGTTACAGGTATCAGGATTTTTCGGTTCTTCCAGTGGTGTACTGTCTGTTACAATTCCGCCCACCACTTTTTTCAATTCTTTCTCCGGAAGGAAAATATTAATGAAGTTGTTATAAGACTTACTCATTTTTTGTCCGTCGGTACCCGGTACTATCATTACACGCTCATCAATTAGTGCTTCCGGAATTACAAAAATTTCTTTGCCTAATTTATTATTAAACGCGCTTGCAATATCGCGTGTCATTTCCAAATGTTGTAATTGATCTTTCCCCACCGGCACAAAATTCGCATCATACAAAATAATATCTGCAGCCATTAAAACCGGATAAGTAAACAATCCTGAATTCACATCTGCTAAACGATTACTCTTGTCTTTAAACGAATGCGCATTTGCTAACATCGGGT
>CAYQDP010000600.1:0-1792 GCA_964416235.1 uncultured Flavobacteriaceae bacterium
AAAGAAGCACAACGTAATTGGATTGGCAGAAGTGAAGGATCGAGTTTGAAATTCCAAATAAAATCCTTCGACTCCGCTCAGGATGACAACTTCATCGAGGTTTTTACTACTCGTCCGGATACCGTGTTTGGTGTTTCATTTGTAACACTTGCGCCTGAACACGAGTTAGTAAATGAAATTACCACTGCAGAACAAAAAGCTGCTGTTGATGAATACGTTGTTAAAGCAAAAAACAGAAGTGAACGCGAACGCCAGGCGGATGTAACCAAAGTGAGTGGTGTATTTACCGGAGCTTATGTTATTCATCCGTTCACAGGAAAAAAAGTGCAGATTTGGGTGGGCGATTATGTGTTAGCAGGTTACGGAACAGGTGCGGTAATGGCAGTGCCGGGACATGATGAGCGCGATCACCGCTTCGCTAAACATTTTGGCTTACCGATTTTACAAGTAGTAGAAGGACCGGATGTTCAGGAACAATCATATGACGCTAAAGAAGGAAAATGCATTAACTCCGATTTCTTAAACGGACTCGAAGTAAAAGCGGCGATTAAAAAAGCCATAGAAGAAATTGAAAAAAGAAATTTAGGAAAAGGAAAAACCAATTACCGTTTACGCGATGCCGTGTTTGGCCGTCAGCGTTATTGGGGAGAACCGATTCCTGTTTATTATAAAGATGGTATTCCGCATGTGATGCCGGAGAATGAATTACCATTGGTGTTACCGGAAGTCGATAAGTTTTTACCGACGGAAGACGGTGAGCCGCCTTTGGCCCGCGCGAAAGACTGGAAATACAAAGGACAATACGATTACGAATGGACTACCATGCCGGGATGGGCAGGAAGCTCCTGGTATTTTTTGCGTTATATGGACGCGCAGAATGATAAAGCATTTGCCGATAAAAAATTAACCGACTACTGGCAAAATGTAGATTTATACATTGGCGGCAGCGAACATGCTACCGGACATTTGTTGTACGTACGCTTCTGGACTAAATTTTTATTTGACAGAGGATTTATTGCGGTGGATGAACCTGCGAAAAAATTGATTAATCAGGGGATGATACAGGGAATGAGTGAGAAAATAAGTTTTACAATTTCGACAGAAGACGGGATTGAGAGTAATTCTGCATACTTATGGGATGAAGGTACACAAAGATATAATCCTAGTATCATAGCAAATGACGCGCATTATGTTTTCTATAGTGCAGATATGAAATTTGAACCTGAAATAAAAAAGCGAGAAATAAACTTAGATATTAACTGGGTTAGTGGAAATGTTTTTTTACCCGAATATTTTCCTGAATTTTTTAAGCGTTTTCCTGAATACGAGAAAGCTTACTTTATATGCAAAGGTGGTTGGTATTATAAAGGTTTATTTTATCCAAATCCTTTGTCACCTAATAGCTCAAAAGAGTTTAAAACCCGAGCTGAAGTTGAAAAAATGTCCAAATCAAAATGGAACGTTGTTACCCCAGATTTAATCTGCGAAAAATTTGGTGCGGATACTTTGCGTTTATACGAAATGTTTTTAGGTCCATTGGAGCAAAGCAAGCCTTGGAACACAAATGGCATTACCGGCGTATCGGGATTCTTAAAAAAATTGTGGCGCTTATTCTACCAAACAGGAAGTTTTGTGGTGAGTGAAGATGCGCCGACAAAACCGGAATTAAAAACATTGCACAAAACCATCAAGAAAATTACAGAAGACATTGAGCGCTTTTCGTTTAATACTTCAGTTAGTAATTTCATGATCTGTGTGAATGAATTAAGCGATTTAAAATGTAACAAGCGCG
>CAYQDP010000601.1:0-1789 GCA_964416235.1 uncultured Flavobacteriaceae bacterium
GCTATTAATGCGATTAAGTTTAGTGCGCTCGATTATTTATTAAAGCCAGTTGAATTACCAGACCTTGAAAGTGCAATAAAGAAAGCGCGAAAGGCAATTGAAAACAAAAAGTTTCGGTCGACCGAAGTTATTAATTTGTTACACAATTTAGATAACGAGGTAAGCAACATGCGAATTCCGGTGCATGAAGGGGAAAATGTAAGATTAATTAAAACAAATGAATTACTTTACATTACTTCAAATGGAAGATACTCGGATTTGTTTACTTTAAATGGCGGGAAACATACCATAGCGAAAAGCCTAAGGGAGTTTGAAGATTATTTTGGTGAGAAGAGTAGTTTTATTCGAATACATAAGGAGTGTATTATAAACACAATCCATGTTAAAAGATATAGTAAAGGTGAGCATTGTTTTATTGAACTTGTAGACGGTAAGACCTTTGAAGTAAGCAGAAGAAAGAAACAAGAAGTATTGGAGCGAATAAAAGGACATTCTAATTTATAAAACCAGCGGCGCTTAAGCCAGCAGATTTTCTGACTTTATAGCGATCGGTTTGCCATAAGTCGATGAAATTCATGAATAATCGCAATCTAACGTTATTTATCAATTAAACCCGACGATTGACCGTTAAAGCTGGTATACAATGATTTTATAAAAAGACCGAAGTATACCATCGTTTTTCTACGATTTTCCACGATTCGAATTAAAAACATCAAAAAATTGAAGAAGTATACAAATTGGTATACAAGGCCATTTGTAAGCCGTCACAACAACCGTTACCGAATCTCAATGACTAAAGTTAAGAAAGTAATAACAAGAAGGATTAAGATAAAAGAAATATTATCCAACATCTAGAAATCTAGCGACTTTGAAGTAAAGCGAAAGCTTCAGAAGTTGGTTTTTCCAGAAGGAATTATGATTGATGTGAAAAATCGCGTTGTGCGAACAGAAAAAGTAAACATGATGTTTGAGCTAACGCACCGTGTACAAGGACATTGTGAGAGTGAAAATAAAAACTCCCCGGTAAAAAATACCGAGGAGTCTCTCTTGGTAGCGGGAGAGTGATTCGAACACCCGACCTTTGGGTTATGAGCCCAACGAGCTACCCCTGCTCTATCCCGCACTATATTTTTTAATTAAAGAACTGTTTGTTCAAATTAAGCCATAACCTTAATTCGGGGGCAAAGATATATTTACTTTCTTTGTAAACAAAATAAATCTTATTAACATCACTCTACAATCACATAAAGCAGGCTTTGTCAACATTATAGGTTGTCCAAACGTGGGTAAATCTACCCTTATGAACGCGCTTATTGGCGAGCGTTTAAGTATTATTACTTCTAAAGCACAAACGACTCGTCATCGTATTATGGGTATTGTTAGCGGTGAAAATTATCAAATCGTATTTTCCGATACGCCTGGTATTCTTAAACCAAATTACAAATTGCAGGAAAAAATGATGCAGTTTGTAATTAGCGCATTAAGTGATGCTGATGTTTTCTTGCTTATCACGGATGTTTTTGAAGATATAGAATTACAACCCGAATACGTTGAGAAACTTCGTAAAACAAAAACACCGGTGCTCTTGCTGATTAATAAGGTTGATGCTGCCACACAAGAAAAAGTGGCCCAAAAGGCGGAGGAGTGGAGAGCGAAATTACCGAATGCACAAATATTAGCTATTTCCGCACTTGAGAAATTTAATCTCGATCAGGTGATGAATAAAATCATTGAATTGCTTCCGCCGGGAGAGCCTTTCTATGATAAAGACCAATTAACGGATAAGCCC
>CAYQDP010000602.1:0-1786 GCA_964416235.1 uncultured Flavobacteriaceae bacterium
CAACGAAACCCGATTTAGAATACCAAGCAATTCCATCAGGTTGTCCCGGTGCGTTAGTAACAATCATACGAGCCTGACCTGCTAAAGGTAAATTTGGAGTTAATGCATAAGTTCCTGTAGTTACTGCACCACCACCAAAAGTTAACTGAACGGTTGTATTGCCATTAAGACCTGTTAAGGTATTCGGACTAGTTGCACAACCGTTAAAGCTCCATCCTGCAATTGAACCACCCACTTGTAAAGCGGTGTTTTGTGTAGCAGGATTGGTAACCGTGCTGGTACCTGTAACAGTAATCTGGTTAATATTAGGGTTAGCACCAGTTCCGGTCGACTGGTTTTTATAAGTTGGAGTAATGTTATCGTTATTTTTCTCTTTACAAGAAATAATAAATACTGTGCTTAAAGCACCAAATAACAAAGCAGGAAATAATAACTTCTTCATTTTTCTAAAATTACTTAAACCAAATTTAGCTGATTTTTACAGCTTTAGCAAAAAAATCTCCAAATAATGAGCGAAGGCAAGGTTTTGGTTAGTAAAAGCCCTGTTTTTGAGCCACTTTATGCTTTAAAAGCACACTTGGCCTATACCTGTCCTCCTGATATAAACTGTAAAGTTCCTGAAGGGTATTCAATACTTTCTCAATACCTATTTCATCGGCCCATTTCAACAGGCCTTTAGGGTAATTTACGCCTTTGGTCATCGCTAAATCGATATCTTCTTTTCCGGCGATGTTATAGTAAAGCGCATCGGCGGCTTCATTGATGAGCATACATAACACGCGGTGGCATATTAGTTTGCCCAAAAGCTCATCTTTTTTTGGTTCGGGTAGAGGGGAGTTATAATCATAAAATCCTCTTCCTGTTTTGCGGCCAAGAAATCCCGCTTCCAATAAACGCTTTTGTGATAAAGCAGGTTTGAAACGCGGATCGAAATAAAATTGTTTCCAAACAGTTTCGGTAACTATATAATTTACATCATGTCCTATCAAATCCATTAATTCAAAAGGTCCCATTTTAAATCCACCGAATTCCTTCATGGCCCAATCAATCGTTGCTAAATCGGCGATGCCTTCTTCGTAAATACGTAATGATTCGCTATAAAACGGACGAGCAACGCGATTCACAATAAATCCCGGTGTGTCTTTTGTTATCACGGTTGTTTTACCCCAACTGTCAATTAATTTTTTTATTTCAGGAGTGAGATTGTTTTGTGTTGCAATGCCCGGAATAATCTCAACCAAAGGCATTAAGGTAGCGGGATTAAAAAAATGTATTCCTAAAAACCGCGAAGGTTTTTTGCATGCTGCAGCAATAGAAGCAATAGAAAGTGATGAAGTGTTGGTTGCCAAAACACAATTTTCAGACACCAACGATTCCAATTCGGAAAATACTTTTTGTTTTACTTCTAAGTTTTCTACAATCGCTTCAATAATTAAATCACAGGCGCTTAAATCTTTTAACTGAGAAACAAAATGAGATTTAGCTAAAATGGAATCCGCTTTCTCTTTTGTAATCTTTTGCTTTTCGATTAATTTATGTAATCCTGCTGATAAATTATTCTTTGCTTTTTCAAGCGATGCGGTATTGTTGTCGTAAATAAAAACATCATGACCGGCGGTTGCTGCTACTTGAGCAATACCTGAACCCATGGCGCCTGAGCCAACAACGCCGATTTTAGAACTTAATGAGAACATATTAATGTGTGATAATTATTTTTTTCTGAATAGATTTTTTTCCTGAAAAAACTGTTACAATATAAGCTCCCGATTCGATGTTGCTCACGTCA
>CAYQDP010000603.1:0-1773 GCA_964416235.1 uncultured Flavobacteriaceae bacterium
GAATAGCGGTCTCCAAAACCGTTGATGGGAGTTCGAATCTCTCTGCCCGTGCAAAACAGTGAGTGGTTCTTAGTTCGGAGTTTAACTACGAACTAGAAACTACGAACTAAAAAAGGAAATGATATGAGTAAAATAAGAACATATTTTGAGGAAACTACCAACGAATTGGTAAGTAAGGTAAGTTGGCCTACTTGGCAGGAATTGCAAGGAAGTGCAATGGTGGTAATGGTGGCTTCAATTATTATTGCTTTAGTTGTATTTGCTATGGATACAGCTTTTGGAAAGTTAATGGAATTAGCTTACCAAATGATTAATGGCTTATAATTTTAATTAGACAAGATTGTAGAAATGGCAACGCAAGTAAAACAAGACACTTCAACTTCAACTAAAAAATGGTACGTGGTTCGGGCTATTAGTGGTCAGGAGAAAAAAGTGAAGCAATACATTGAGGTTGAAATTAACCGTTTAAAGCTAAACGATTACGTTTCGCAAGTGTTAATTCCCACTGAGAAAATTATTCAGATCCGTAACGGAAAAAAAATCGCGAAAGAGCGTTCTTTCTATCCTGGTTACGTATTAATCGAAGCTTCTTTGGTAGGTGAAATTCCTCATATCATTAAAAACATTACCGGTGTGATTGGTTTCTTAGGAGAAACTAAAGGCGGAGAACCGGTGCCAATGCGTTTATCAGAAGTGAATCGCATTTTAGGTAAGGTGGATGAGTTAACTGAGGCAGAAGGAACCGTAACAACAAATTACGTTGTAGGTGAATCTGTGAAAGTAATTAATGGTCCGTTCAATGGATTTAACGGAATCATTGAAGAGGTTAACGAAGAGAAGAAGAAAATTAAAGTTACAGTTAAAATCTTCGGCCGTAAAACTCCTGTTGAGTTAAGTTACGGAGAAGTTGAAAGAGAATAAAAACATTGAAGGTTAAGTAGATTTTGGAACATGAGACGCTTTGCTGCTTCCAACTCAAAGTAAATCTCCGGAAACGGAATCCAAAACGAAAGACCAACAATAAAAGCGATAAAGTTATAGGTGAGACATTAGCTTTATCAACTAAACAAATAAAAACAAATAAAAATGGCAAAAGAGTTATCAGCAATTGTAAAGTTGCAAATTAAAGGTGGAGCTGCTAACCCATCGCCTCCAATTGGTCCGGCTTTAGGTGCCAAGGGTGTAAACATTATGGAGTTCTGTAAGCAATTTAATGCCAGAACTCAGGAACAACAAGGTAAAGTATTACCTGTTATCATCAATGTTTATTCCGACAAGACTTTTGATTTCATTATCAAACGTCCACCGGTAGCTGCACAAATTATGGAGGTCACCAAAATTAAAGGTGGTTCAGGCCAAAGTAACCGTAAGAAAGTTGGTTCTATTTCATGGGATCAAATTCGCAAAATTGCAGAAGACAAAATTGTAGACATGAACTGTTTTACAGTGGAGAGTGCAATGAGCATGGTTGCAGGTACTGCACGCAGCATGGGCGTTACTGTTACAGGTAACAAACCTTTTTAATTAAATTATTATTAATCAAAAACTAGCTTAAAAATGGCAACGTTAACTAAAAAAAGAAAGGCTGCTTTGGCGAAATTCGACCAAAACAAGACCTATTCACTAACAGAAGCTGCTAAAGTGGTAAAAGAAATTACTACCACTAAGTTTGATTCTTCTGTGGATCTTGCGATCCGTTTAGGAGTTGATCCTAAGAAAGCTAATCAAATGGTACGCGGTATCGTTTCATTACCTCATGGTACTGGAAAAACT
>CAYQDP010000604.1:0-1772 GCA_964416235.1 uncultured Flavobacteriaceae bacterium
GTTATTTCAAAAATGCCAGCATCTTGTGATTTCGAAATCATGATTGTAGAAACTGCTAATCCATCAAGTATTAAATCAAAAGGTATCATGTACAATGTACCAGGCTCTCAGTTTAGCGGATATGATTTTGATGTTGCGTCACGATTGGCTGAGTGTTTTGCTAAGTGTGGTAAAGATTTAGGTAAAAAATTAGGTAAAGCCGCTAAATCTAAATAATCTCTCTCATTTTTAAATTTAAACCCCGCCAATGCGGGGTTTTTTTATTAAAATTTGTTTAAAGCTAAATTATGTAGTTCATTCTTATTACATTTATTGTAAAATAATATTATGAAAAAACTCTTGAGTCTTTCACTGATTATCTGCTCAACTTTAATTTTCGGGCAGAAAAAAAAGAATGTTGATCCAGGTTATAAATACCTGTATAAAGAAACTTCTTTTGAAACGGATGACTATAAAATTTACATCGAAGATGCAACTGCTATCGATGCCTGGAGTAAACTAAAAGTGAGAGTGTTTAATAAAACAAACGACTACCTTATATTAAAGCCTACCGATGTAACTTTTAAAATTGATGGACAAGAAATTCAAGGGACCGATAAACAACTCATCATTGTACCAAACGATGAAGCCAGTAAGGTTATTGATGTAAAAGGCAAAGGATGTCAGGTCGACAATTATTCTATTACCATCAAAGCACTTTATAAAGTGGCGGCGAATTCTCCTGCTATTAAAACTGAAGACTTCGTAATTCCTGTTGCGAAAAATGATTTTACTGCTGGCAATTTTAAATGCACGCTCAAAAAACACGAATTAAAAACAGATAAGTCGGCTTTTAAATTTGTTTGTACCTATGAGGGCGACGGAATTGGGATTTTAGCACCCACACAAATTTCTGCTGTTACACCAAAAGGACAAGACAATGCAAATTATAACCGCAATAAGGGTACTTTATTGGAACGCGGTAAGTCGGATGATTTTATTGTTGATATACGAGAAATACCAAATTCAGGCGATATGCAAAAAGAACCCTGGAAATTAAAATGGAACGAAACTTTTAAAGAATCTAAAATAGAAATGATAAGTGGCGGTACAATCAAACTTGAATTAGATCCTGCGAAAACCGCAGAAAAAAATAAATAATTATAATTTCATAAACTAAAAATCCCGCTCATAGGCGGGATTTTTTTATTTGATTCCTGAAGAGAATTCGAAGAGTTTACTTTCATCAAAGTAATTGGCCATAATTTGAATTCCCATTGGTAATCCGTTGCTGTGTTTCCCACAAGGAACAGAAATGGCAGGCACACCTGCAATATTAGCCTGCACTGTAAAAATATCTTCCAAATACATTTTAATCGGGTCAGCACTATTCTTCCCGAATTCAAATGCTGTGCCGGGCGTTGATGGCGTTACTATAAAATCGTACTTCTTAAAAATCTCAAATGTTTTCTCTTGTAATAACTTTCTTACTTTTTGCCCCTTGCTATAATACGCATCATAATATCCTGCACTTAACACAAAAGTTCCGAGCATAATACGGCGTTTTACTTCTTTACCAAAACCTTCACTTCTGGATTTTTTGTAAGTGCTTTCTAAATCCGTAACATTCTTACTGCGATAACCGAAGTGCACACCGTCAAAACGGGATAAATTAGAAGACGCTTCAGCTGTAGTTAAAACATAATATACAGGCACCAGATAATCTAAATACGGGAAATCAACCGCCTCGACAGTATGTCCTGCTGCTTTAAAGTTATCTAATTGTTTAGTAA
>CAYQDP010000605.1:0-1758 GCA_964416235.1 uncultured Flavobacteriaceae bacterium
AGGACATGTTGCAGATACGGTGAACCGAAGAAAGGTGTTGTTAGCGGGCATCTTTGCTTTGTTTTGCGGCTCTGTATTACTCTATTTTTATAGCGCACCCTTTACTTCCTTTTTAAAGGATACCGGTATGTTTGCTTTGTTTGGAGTGGTTTTTCTCTTTGGTATCATCCGTTCTTTTCTGGCAGCTACCACTCACCCATTCATGAGTCAAATTGTTCCGCGTAATCAATACACTAATTCTGCCACCTGGAATAGTACGGCCTGGCATGTGGGTGCGATTTTAGGTCCGGTATTAGCGGGATTAATTTACGGATACAATAATAGCTTAAACGCAGAAACCTGTTATGTCATCAACGGAATTTTGTATTTGCTCGCTCTCGCCTTTATCTTTCGTATTAGTCCTAAACCAATGCCGGTGCGTGAGGTAAAAGAAACCTTGTATCAAAGCATGACTTCCGGTTTGAAATTTGTATTCAAAAATAAAATGGTATTGAGTGCATTATCCTTGGATTTATTTGCCGTTTTATTTGGAGGTGCAGTTGCATTAATTCCGGCCTTTACGGATAAAATATTGAAGCTTGGTCCGGAAGCTTACGGTCTGCTTAGAACGGCACCTGCGGTTGGCGCGGTATTAATGGCTGTCATTTTAGCCATTAAACCTCCGGGTAAAAAAGCAGGAGAAGCTTTGTTATGGTCGGTTATTTTATTTGGTGTATTCACCATTTTATTCGCATTGAGCACCAATTACTGGTTAGCTTTTACGATGTTGTTATTAACCGGCGCATTCGATAACATCAGCGTGGTGGTTCGTCATAGCATCCTTCAATTAATGACACCCGATAATATGCGCGGAAGAGTAGCGGCCGTAAATAGTATTTTTATTGGTTCCAGTAATGAGATTGGCGCATTTGAGTCGGGAGTGGCAGCTCGTTTAATGGGATTGGTACCTTCAATTGTTTTTGGCGGAATTATGACTATTGGCGTAGTGCTTGGCATTCACAAATTAAATCCTGATTTAAAGAAAATGGATTTGACAAAGTATCAGTAAGTGAAAAAAAAGAAAGATATATCATTGCTGAAAGACTTTCTGGAAGAAAAATATCTTTTATATAATAACAAATCCTTCATTCCTACCGATCCTATTCAGATTCCGCATCAATTCAGTAAAAAAGAAGATATTGAAATTGCCGGTTTTTTAGCCGCAACAATTGCATGGGGACAAAGAAAATCCATCATTCATAATTCGAATAAATTAATGTTATGGATGGATAATGCGCCGTATGATTTCATCGTACATCATTCCAAAAAAGACTTAGAACCTTTTAAAAAATTTGTGCATCGGACTTTTAATGGCACCGACTGCACATTCTTTATTCAATCACTACAAAACATCTACAAAAAGCATGGGGGATTGGAAAATGCGTTTTCGAAAGGGATTCAAAAGAAAGATGAAAATATTAAAAACAGCATTATAGGATTCAGAAAACTCTTTTTAGATTTTAAACACGAAAGCCGAAGCGAAAAACACATTTCAAACCCCGACGCCAAGTCGAGTGCCAAACGTTTAAGCATGTACTTACGATGGATGGTTCGTGATGATAAAAAAGGGGTTGATTTCGGAATATGGAAAAATATTTCTACCTCGCAGTTATGTTTGCCTCTGGATGTTCATACCGGAAATGTAGGGCGTAAATTAGGCTTACTCCATCGCACTCAAAATGACTGGCAGGCTGTTGAAGAAATTACAAGTGTATTAAA
>CAYQDP010000606.1:0-1757 GCA_964416235.1 uncultured Flavobacteriaceae bacterium
CATGAATTACAAAGTACAAGGATTAAATAGCCACGAAAAAGAACTGCTTGATAAAGGTGAGTTATTGCCTGTGATGGAAGATTTTTACACCATTCAGGGCGAGGGTTTTAATACAGGAAAAGCAGCGTATTTTATTCGTATTGGTGGATGTGATGTTGGTTGTCATTGGTGTGATGTAAAGGAAAGCTGGGATGCTTCTGTTCATCCATTAATAAAAACCGACGCTATCGTTCAAAAAGTGATTGAATCAAAAGCAAAAGCGGTGGTTATCACAGGAGGAGAGCCATTGCAATATAATTTAACCTATATCACAGAAGCTTTTAAAAACAAGGGCATTGAAACATACATTGAAACTTCAGGTGCATATCCTTTAAGCGGCTATTGGGATTGGATTTGTTTATCGCCTAAAAAAACAATGCCGCCATTAAGTGAGGTTTATGCGGTTGCACATGAATTAAAAATCATTGTTTACAATAAGAATGATTTTGAATGGGCACAGGAGCAAGCTTTAAAAGTTAATCCTGCATGTTATCTATATCTGCAACCCGAATGGAGTAAGCGTGAGTCAATGATGCCGGTAATTGTTGATTTTGTGAAAGAACATCAAAACTGGATGGTGTCGTTACAAACGCATAAATACATGAACATTCCGTAACGGTATTTGATTGTGTATACAAGCTAATAACCTTCCATCATTAATTTTTTTCAGGCCCCGCCAAAAATTGTACTTTTAGTAGGTGCTAAACAAGCAAAGAATATATTGGTTATGTCAAATCAGCGGGTGGTCGTTTTTCGTACTTGTAAACCTGTTGTTTAATACACCTTCATTAAAGGTTTTACTTAATTATTTGTTTCTATTGGTGATAGGAATTGCACTGACGCATGCTTACAGGTATTTCATTCTTCAATTTAAAATTTTAAAGCTTAAGCTGTTTTATCAGTTGCTTTTTATTGCAATATCCAGTTTGTTGTTGTCAGTAATTTTTTGTGTGGCAGGCTCAGTGTTTTTTGTTTTGTCTCTCGAAGAAATAATTAATGGAATTGTGCCTTTTTTGTTTTGGTCGATTATCTATTTCGGTTTTCATTATTTGGAGAATTATAAAAAGACTGAGATTCAAAATTTACGTTGGGAAGCGGCAAGCAAAGATATTGAGTTAAATAAATTGAAATCACAACTCAATCCTCATTTTATGTTTAACAGCATGAATAGTATCAGGGCATTAATTGATGAAAATCCCGCTAAAGCCAAGGAAGCAGTAACGCAATTGAGCAATATTTTGCGTAATACTTTGCTTATGAATAAAAACAAAGAGATTGTATTAGAGGAAGAATTAAGAATAGTTAGAGATTATCTGGATTTGGAACAGATAAGATATGAAGAGAGATTGCGTTATGAAATGGATATTGATGAAGCTAGTAAAGTGAAGTTAGTTCCACCGTTAATTGTTCAGGCGCAAGTTGAAAATGCAATTAAACACGGTATATCAAAAATACCTGGTGGGGGAGTAGTGAAAGTGAAAACTAAATTGAAGGATAATAATCTTTTAATAGAGGTAAAGAATACCGGGGCTTTAAGTAATATCAAAAGTGAAACCGGCTTTGGTTTTGCGAATAGTAAACAAAGACTGGAATTGTTGTATGGTTCAAAAGCAACCATTGAAATTGCCGAGGAAAGTAGTAATGAGGTAACAGTTAGAATAAAAATATCTTATAATTAGAATATGAAAGCAATAATTATCGATGATGAGCGTCTCGCT
>CAYQDP010000607.1:0-1755 GCA_964416235.1 uncultured Flavobacteriaceae bacterium
TGGAGGCGGAATCGAACTATCGGCCGAAATAGAGCAGCCATTAATTTGGTTTCCAATATTAGGGGAAAACAAAGTTGAACATGTCAGAAAAGCTTTTAATCACATCATTAGGTCACAAAATCGTCCGTATGAAATTTGTCCAGTATTACCTTTTCCTGCCAAAAATCTGAGACGGGTCGATTCATTGATTATTGAGTATCATAATTTTTTATTCGATGAATTGGCAATAGAATCCAAAAACATTATATATGTACCAGAACAGAACCCTTTTGAGGCTTATATCAGACTAAACAACGCCATTAAAAATTATAATGAGTCACTTAATCCTCTTAACGGTTGTAAATGCGTCATTTCTAATTTTTCCAGTAAATTATTATCCATTGGAAGTATTCTTTCTGCGCATGAATTAAGATCTGAGGTTGGAGTTGGAATTTTAAATGTAGATTCAGAAGGTTACACAATTAATAACGTTGAAGAAATAATAAATTTGAGGAACCAAAGCGAACTTTTCTTATCTTGGCTATCCGGAGAACCATATCATGAATAACTTAAGAAAATTGGATAAAAATAAGTCAGTCTTTACGGGTTCCGGACTACTGACTTTAGATGTTATTTTGAACGGAGATCCAACAACGCCTGCGAAATTATGTACAGGCGGATCATTCGGGAATATTGCAGCGATCTTATCTTTTTTAGGATGGGAATCTAAACCTATTGCAAGACTTTCTAATAACTCTGCAACTAAAAGCATTGTAGAGGATCTTAAAAAATTTGAAGTAAATATTGAGCTTTTAACCACATCAAAGGATGGTAGTACTCCCATTATTATTCATAGAATATTAAAGGATAAACAAGGTAATCCTAAGCATAGATTTGAATTTAAAGTGCCAGGTAGTAAGGATTGGTTGCCTGGGTATAAGCCAGTGTTATCTAGTGATGTAGAATCTATTATAAAAAAACAAAATAAAGTGCAAGTGTTTTACTTTGATCGCGTCTGTAGATCTGCAATTGATTTAGCCAATTATTACAAAAATGAGGGCGCATTAATTGTATTTGAACCTTCATCATATAAACAAGAAAAGCAATTTGAGGAAAGTCTTAAAGTTGCTGATATAATTAAATGTTCTTCCGAAAGAATTTCGAACTATTCACAACTATTTCCGATGCCTATTGCACCTTTAGAAATTGTAACATTAGGCAAAGAAGGTTTAACGTATCGACTAAAGTCTTATAAGAAAAATAAGTGGACCAAAATTCACTCTTTCAAATTGAATAATATTATTGACTCAGCTGGTGCTGGTGATTGGTGTACAGCAGGCGTAATTAACCAGTTAGGTCAGTCAGGAATTAAGTCTTTCAATAGAGCCAATGAGAAGGATATAAATGATGCTATTATGGTTGGGCAGGCATTAGGAGCATTAAACTGCATGTTCGATGGCTCACGAGGAATTATGTATAATATGACCTATGACAGTCTGAGGATTTCTATTAAACAACTTCTTAATAAAAAGGATTTTAAAATAATAGAACATAGCAGTAATATTAAGATTCGGAAAGTTAAGAATTTAAAATTCGAGGCGCTTTTGAAATAATTGAATTTTTGTGAGTTAAAAAATTGTCACCCACAATCCCC
The DNA here is from genome assembly GCA_964416235.1 of uncultured Flavobacteriaceae bacterium. GTDB lineage: Bacteria > Bacteroidota > Bacteroidia > B-17B0 > Aurantibacillaceae > JAHEYG01. The sequence continues at coordinate 1,634 of CAYQDP010000607.1, forward strand.
AAATATACTCAAATTCCCGAGCCCGGCCATTAGCGCGGAATCAGCCAAGTAATGCTTTTTTATGACAGCATCATCGGAATGACCTGTGAAGAGTTTGGCTTTGTCGCCTAGTACCATAGTGA
>CAYQDP010000608.1:0-1753 GCA_964416235.1 uncultured Flavobacteriaceae bacterium
AATCCTAAATCGGCGTGCCATTTTTTTCCGTTTGCCTCAAAGTAAGGATTTAACGAAAAGATAAAATCATTAATTGTGTCTTTTTGTTGCTTATGATTATAATAATCTGCTAAAACCTTTACATGCAAATGTTCTTTATTGATGTAGGTGCTTAACTCAGTATTTAATTTGATATTGTTTTCTGAGGAATTATAAAAGTCACCCAAATTATAATAGGCTAAACGAATATCATGATTAATCTTGTTACTATCGGTGTAATGACTTTGTAAACGAACAACAGGCTCAAATAACTGATAATACTGTTTGGTGTAGTTCTTATCGGTAATATGATTTATGGTAGTGTCAAAACCGTAATAATGCACGCGATTACGCTTATAATTGAATTCTCCGCTTAGCGTATGTTTCTTGTAAAACTGTTTCCCGAAAATTTCAGCTTCATTATCAACAAATCCGCTATAGCCGGTATTTTTTAATTGCGACATAGAAGAAAAATGTTTGTAATGCACGCCATAGGCCATTTCGCGAGAACGCAAACTATTTACCCAAAGCTCACCGTAAGGCATGTTGTAAATAGGACCATACCCAACTTTGATTAAAGAACGATATAATTTACTCAGCGGTTCGTTCTGCATTTTTGCCGGTTTTATTGGCGCCACTTCATATTTAGGGAATAAAGGATTGGATGCAATGCCGTAAGTCGCGTTGTTAATTCGTTTTACCGTATCTCTGATTTCCGGAACGTCAGCAAATTTAATAGCGTCTTTAATGGTTGGTTGAAATTCACTTTCCGCTTGAAAATTGATATCATTCATTCCGGTTTGAGCCATCGTAGCAACTATGTAACCAAACAATAGTACAATCAGAAATAACCATCTTAACATGCGTTTACGTTTATTGAGCGCTGCATTTTCTATTACAGAGGAAGAAGTAATTGAAGAAGTATTACCCCAACCGCCTGTCTTTTTTTCTATATTAACACTATTAAGCATTTTTCTTATTCAGGTTTTTGGTTAGGAATTTCAACAGGAGTATTTACTTTGATACTATCAGTAGCTGTAGGCGTAGGTTGAGTAAATAAATTTTTATCACCTTCCGATGTATTAAACTCTACTTTCATTTCAGGCTGAACAATAGCTTGAGCGGCAGTTCTTGCTTTTTTCTTTGCTTCCAGTTCATCCTGACGTTTTTTAATTTCCGTTAAGTATTCTTCTTTTGGCTTACCATCTATAATGGTTTGTAAAATAACCTCTGCATCATCCAATTCACCTTTTGCTAAATAACAATCTACTATTAAAAGCATTCCTTTTGTATTCCAGTCATCGTTTGTATATGAGAAACTTATTAAGTTATTGATGCTCTTTTCTGCTTCTTTATAGTCTTGTTTGTTAAAGTATATTTTAGCGATATGATACATTGCTTCTGCGCCGGTTACATTTTTAGAGCTTTTAGCAATGGCTTTAAACTCAGTTAAGGCATCATCCAAACGATTGGTTTCAAATAATGATTTTGCCTTTATGTATTTCGCTTCGCTGGTTTGCTGAGGTGTTAGCTTTTCGCTGGCTAAAACCTTATTCGATTCTTCTAACGCAATTTCATATTGTAAAGTATTGAAAGCACAACGCATAGCACCAATCTTCGCAGTAAGCTTATTAGCAGGACTCTCAGCTAACTCTTGCATTTGTTTATAAACCGGTAAAGCTTCTGTATACTTTTTGTCTTTGTATAATAAGTAAGCTGATTTTGTTAAAGAAAC
>CAYQDP010000609.1:0-1751 GCA_964416235.1 uncultured Flavobacteriaceae bacterium
CCTTGTTTGCAGTGTTAAACATCATGTTACTTGTTTTAAATGTTCTGGATTTAATCTACCTCTGGTTTGACGGTACTTTGCCTGTTGGAATAAAACACAAAGAATTTGTTCACGATGGTGTTGGAACTTTAATACTGTCCGTTATTCTGGCTATTCTCATCATACTCTATTTTTTCCGCGGCCGTTTAAATTATAACGAAAATAATAAATGGTTGAGGTGGTTTACTTATATATGGATTGCCCAAAATGCGTTTATGATTTTCTCAACAGCCTATCGCATGAATATGTATATAGAGGAATCCGGTATCAGTTATAAAAAAATTGGTGTGTATGTGTATTTAGGATTAACATTGATTGGATTGGCCAGCACTTTTATAAAAGTAATTAAGCAAAAGAGTAATTGGTATTTATTCAGAGTGAATCCACAAGCGTATTATGCCGTAATGGTTCTTAGCTGTCTGGTGAATTGGGATGTATATATCACCCATTTTAATATCAATAAGGCAATTCATGAAAATAAAAAATTAGAAAAATATTATTTGGTTGATTTAAGCTATAAAAATCTGCCGGACTTGTTGATGTTGGATGACAGTATAAAAGCGTATGACGATTATGAAGCACGCGATTATTATTTTTCACTGCGAGGCACTTATTTCTATAGTTTTAAATCAGGACTTGATAAAAAACTGTACGACTTTTTAAAAGATTATGATGCAAATTCGGATTGGCAATCGTATTGCGTGGAAAAGAGCAGGGTGTTTAATGATTTAATCGCCTTAAATGCAAAAGGCGAAATAAAGTCAATTGAACTCAATAACGAATATTCTATCTCAACTTTAAAACCGCTTTATCCTTTAGATAATATTGTTGAGTTGCGTTTGGATAACAATGTAATGCGTGATGTAAAGGAGTTGGCCCTTTTTCCGAAATTAAAAAAGTTAAGTTTACGAAGCAATACAATCGATTCTATCCACACATTTCCTGAATTAAAGAGCTTGGAAGATTTGGATTTATCGGGCAACACCTTAAGCGGAATTACTGCTTTAAAAAATGCGCCTTCTTTAAAACAGCTTCGATTAGAGAGCACATCGCTTCAAGATGTAAGCATACTGCCTGAATTTGAAAACCTGGAAATGTTAGATATATCCAATAATCCAATTCATGAATTTCATTCTTTATCGCGTTTTAAAAATTTGAATGAGCTTAGTATTGTTTCTACTTTTAGCGGAAGATTGGATTCTTTCCCTGCGCTTGAAAAATTAAAATCATTAGATATTAGTACAAACGGACTTACCGCTTCAAATTCATCTGAAATATTAAAGAAGTTTCGATTTTCAAGTGAATTGGTTTCGCTTAATCTTAATAGTAATCAGATGGGGAATTTATACGCTTGTATAAATGAAAATGGCGGACAAGCTTTATTCCAGAAATTAGAAAAACTGTATTTGTACAATAACAGTATCTATACTTTGGCCGGTATTGGTGTGTTTACTCAATTGAAGCAGTTAGAAATAAATTCAAATAATATTAAAGAAATTGAACCTTTGTTTAAACTCAGTAAACTGCAAGTGCTCAATCTTTCCAATAACCCTTTGCAAAACATTGAGGGTATTGAACAATTAAAAGAACTCAAAGATTTAAATCTACGTGCTTGTAACGTGCGTTCTGGATTAGATGGGTTGCAGCAACTAAAAAATTTAAGTGTATTGGATTTAAGTGAAATGGGATTAAATAGTCTGGAAGGTATAACA
>CAYQDP010000610.1:0-1749 GCA_964416235.1 uncultured Flavobacteriaceae bacterium
GAAATGACCGATAATTTGAATTTGGATAACATACGCATAACACGGTTAATCCGTGCTATAACGAAGATACAATTTTAAAGGAATGATTAAAAGAAGCTTAATTACTTTTGTTTGGCTTTTTGCATTGGGTTCTCACCAGTGCTTTGTCCGCGTATAACAGCTTTGTTTTTAAACACATCGAATTTAGCCGGTTCGCCGGCCACATTCCAGTTATTGTTTTTCTCGTTTATGTCGCAGGTTTCTTTATATGGATCCAATTGGATTGAAACCACCTTATTTGGCTTCATGAATGTTTTCGTTACTTCACTCTCATTTTTCCGCCATATGTAAGCGTTTATTCTATCAATTTCGGTTGTCCCATCTTCATAATTCCATTTAATGATAATCGGCATCACCGTTCCACCTTTATTACTGAATTTTAATTCGTAAACGTAATTGTTTTTGATCTTATTAAACTGACTATCGGGTATTAATTCGAGATTTTCGAAACGATTTTTCACTTCTTTCGTTACTGTTTGTTCAGGTTTATAGTAATAATAAAAATCGCGTAATGTAGTATCCACGTCTACTAAAAACTTCATGCCAGACTCACGGTTACGAATTTTTGTAATATGCTCAAAAGGCTTTGGAGCAGGGAAATGTTTGATAGTATCCATCTTCATCGGAATTTGTTTTCCATTTTCTAAGCGATAAGCTTTTACGGTATCCAAAGCAATATCAACAGGAGTAATGTCATAAAACCAAGCTCTCCAAAACCAATCTAAATCTACAGCCGATGCATCTTCCATACTACGGAAAAAATCTGCAGGCGTTGGATGCTTAAATGCCCAGCGACTGCAATAAGTTTTGAAAGCAAAATCAAATAATTCACGGCCCATTACGGTTTCACGTAAAATATTTAAAGCAGTTGCTGGTTTACCATAGGCATTCGGACCAAAATGAATAATGTTTTCGCTATTCGTCATAATCGGCTCCAATTGATTTTTAGGTAAACGCATGTAATCAACCATTTTGTGCGCTGGTCCGCGTTGTGAATTAAAATTATTATCAAATTCCTGCTCTGTCAAAAATTGAACAAAAGTGTTTAATCCTTCATCCAACCAGCTCCATTGACGTTCATCGCTATTAATAATCATTGGGAAAAAGTTATGTCCTACTTCATGAATTATTACCAATAACATTCCGTTTTTAGTTCCTTCAGTGTAAGTACCGTCTTTCTCTGCTCTTCCGAAATTGAAGCAAATCATTGGATATTCCATACCATTCGCTGCTTCTATACTTTGTGCAACAGGATACGGATAATCGATGGTGTATTTAGAATAGGTTTTGATTGTATGCGCTACCGTCTTTGTTGAATACTTACGGTATAAAGGATACGCTTCTTTTCCGTAAAAGCTCATGCACATGGTTTTATGTTTCCCAACAAAAGCAGGCATAGCGTCCCACACAAATTTTCTTGACGAACCCCAGGCAAAATCACGAACACTATCCGCTTTGAAAATCCAAGTTTTGGTTGTAGTTAACTTATTTTTCTCTGCTGCCTTTGCTTCTTCAAGATTTACAACCTCAATCACCTCGTTAGAAGTTTGAGCTTTTTGCCAACGCTGCATTTGCGCTGCATTTAAGACTTGTGAAGCGTTTTGAATTTCGCCGGTAGAACAAACCACGTGATCAACAGGAACTGTCATTTTCACTTTAAAATTTCCGACTGCCAATGCACACTAACAGCGACCGAAAACCTGTTTGTGA
>CAYQDP010000611.1:0-1748 GCA_964416235.1 uncultured Flavobacteriaceae bacterium
CTTTGAAGGGGATTTAATTCCGAATTCTTTAACGGCACGATTTAAGGCATTACTACAAACCACACTCACCATCGCACCGGGTACACCATGACCGGTACAATCTGCAGCGGCGAAGAAAACCATTTCGTTCAATCGCTCCATCCAATAGAAATCGCCGGCAATTATATCCTTGGGTTTGTAATAAATAAAACTGTTTGGCAAAGTATCCCTGAACAAATTAGTTGGAGGCATGATGGCTTCTTGCAATCTTTTTGCGTAGGTAATAGAATCCAAAATCTCCTTTTGTTTCTCTTCTACAATTAATTTTTGTTGCTGTATAGTTTTGTTATCCTTTTTCTTTTGGTTATAACCCCGTACGGCAAAAAACAATAAACCTGCTACAAGTAATCCGCCCGAACTAACAGCGTAATTGACTATTCGTTGCTTATTTAACTCTTCTTCCTTTTGTTTAGCTTCAATTTCCTTTAGTTGTTTGTCTTGCGCCAATAATTGCAATTGCTTCTTTTGATTTTCAGTTTCCGTTGCCTTGTGCTTTAGTTCAAGTTCAGATTTAGCAAGATCCATTTCTTTAAGCTTACTTTCTTGCTCCAATATCAAATACATTTGTTTATTTCTTTCAAGCATGGCTTGCTTGCGGGCTAACTCGGCGGAAGATAAAGCTTCCTTTCTATCAAATTCCGCTTTTAAAATGGCTTCGTTTTTTTCTACATCCTTTTTAAACTCGGCTAATACGATTTGTTGCTGAGCCTGGTCTTGATTACTAGCTGTTTTAATGCTATCGTACTTATTAAAACAATAGAGTGCTTGCTGATAGTCTCCATTTTTAAAATATATTCTCTTACCCATTTGATAATAGAACATCCAGACAATTCCTTCTGTTTTTTCGTTTAATTGCTTTTTAACCGTATCCAAAGCACGCAATGCCTCTTTAGTATTATTGATACTATCATATACCCTAACTTTATATTCATACAATAACAATTCACGTCCTTTCCATTTCGCTTTAGCGAAGTACTCAATTGATTTTTCATAATCATTTAGCGCCAAATCATACTGACGCTTTACCAAATAAACATCACCACGGTAACGATATGCTTCCGCGATACCAGATATATTTGTTGTTGTTAAATAATAATCTAATACTTGATCGCGATAATAAAGCGCTGAATCGAACATTTTCAAAGCGCTATAATTTTGACCAAGCCAACCTAATGCATTAAAATAACTTTGATCATCTTTTAGTGTTTTATAAATGGAAGCTGACCTGTGTAAATCAGCCACTCCTTTTCTATACACCTTACCATTAAATGCGTGCCAACCTGCTAACCAAAGCATACGTGCTTCTTTTTGCTTTTCATTTCTTACACGATAGATTGCAGACATACGCTCCCTTATCTCAACGCATTTCGGGAGCATTTGTAAATCTTGCATCAGAGAATTTCGTATTTCAAGGGAACTTAATAAAATGAGAGTGTCTTTAGTCTCATCATATAATGATTCCATTTTGACTAAATAATTATACCCTTCGCTTAATTTTTTTACCGTAAAATAAAAATTTGCATATGATTCTAGGGATAACGACTTTAAATAATTATTATTTACGGAACCACTCATTAAAAAAGCTTTATTAGAATACTCCAAAGCTTTCTCACTTTTCTCCTTCCTGAAATGCTCTGCAATTTTTAAAGCTAAACGAATCTTATTGGTATCAGCTGGTGAATTATTAAAAACACTTATGAGTGAATCCA
>CAYQDP010000612.1:0-1743 GCA_964416235.1 uncultured Flavobacteriaceae bacterium
TGCCCACGTAGCAGCCATTGGTACGCCGGCAGGCGCACATACTTGCTCCGACCAAATATCAAACACATTGTTTTTATTCCAGTCTATCCAAACAGCAAATCCTTGATCAAATATGATTCCTGATTGGAAATTACAGGTGATTACTTGTCCGGGATTAACACGTAAATAGGTTGGACAACCAACAAAATAATAATTACCCGAAGTAGTTGCAATTACTTGAGAGTTACATCCTGTACTGTTATTTGTAATATTGACAACGCCACCGGTTGTATTGAAACTATCAATAAAATCGTTAATAGAGTTGGCTGCATTATTGGAAGCATTTGGTTGATTGCACGGAACATTATTATAACCGACATTGCCATAAGGAGCAGGACCAACTCCTGGTTGGGCATTTACTTTTACTAGCATCCCTATTAATAGAAATGAGAATAAAACAAATTTGATTATGTTGGCAGTATTCTTCAAGGAAATTTATGGTGTAATATAAATGAGTTTGTTTTTGGGCAGTAAAACCATCACATCTTTAAAGCCTGCGAAGGGCACAATAACTTCCTCTTTTTCTTTTCTTAAATGTTCGAAACGACACACATCAATCATGCCTTCATTCATTGTTAAGCCGCTTGCCAAGTGATTACGTTTTATATAGAATGATTCACTTTGGTACCACATTTCTTTAGCATAAAGTTCTGGATTGTTAGTTTTCCATAGTGCAAAGCCACCGGGTTCAAAACTGTGGCGGAAAGACAGGTATTTTTCGAAAATCAAAACCTTAGCAGGATCTAACTTGATAGAAGAACTATTTTGAGCCAAGCTAAAATTTGAAATCAGAATACAAATAATTATTATGTTTTTGATTAAGCTCATTTGGAATGACTAACCAAATATACAAAATAATACCACTTTTCAAAGGAAAAGAGTACAAAAGCTAATAAAAATCAGCTAAAAAAGTAACTAGAAGGGTATAAAGCTCAAGCCAATCATGAAATTGAAGCGTTGTGTCGGGTATTTTTCCCAGCGCTCATAACGCATATTGGCAATATTATTGAACTTTAAAAAGAAGCTCAGCATTTTACTGTAGCGGTATTCAGCACCTAAATTAGCATCAACCAGATTATTTAAAAGCTTCGGTTCGGTAAATACAAACTCACTGTTTTCTCCTACTTTGGTTAGAGCCCATTGATTACCGATTACGAAAACATCACCTTTAATAATGATTTTGCTCTTTAAGTTATAGATGGCAGATAAAGTAATGTCGAAATCAGGTTTATGATAAGCACGCTCCAGATTTTTCGGTGAGTACAAATAGTAATTTCCTTTTGCTATGAAATGAATTTTTTCTTTGTATTGATATTTCACTTGACCGCTTACATTCAATAACGAAGTGTTGTCGTAAATAACTTTATACTTATTATCTAACTGTGTTAAATCGCTATAATCAACCACAAAGAAATGTAAACTGTCGTATTGTCCGTAATTTACCTTTGCATCATAACTTGTAGTACTGCTTAAATTTCCTCTTAATCCGCCAAATACATTAAACTTATTATGTGTGTTTGCATAATGTACATTGGGATTAATGAATGGATTTTCATTGCTTAAGCTCCTGAAACTATTTTTAATTAAGCCTCCTGAAGCACCAACATAGGGAACAATAATGTTTTCGTAAACATCATAATGTGCATTTAACTGCGGATAAAGATAAAATTTAGTATTACCATTGAAAGCATCTACTGTAGCATT
>CAYQDP010000613.1:0-1741 GCA_964416235.1 uncultured Flavobacteriaceae bacterium
AAATCCTTCCTCTCCTCCGTAGTATGGATCAGGAACTTCTAAATCTTTTCCGGGATGAAGCAGGTTTAGAAATAAATCTACTTTTTCAATATCCTGTTCGTGTCGCGCTAAACTTAAAACATTTCTTTTATTGCTTTTGTCCATTACAAAAATGCGGTCAAAATTATCGAAATCAGATTGAATAAATTGCCTTGCACGTAACGGACTTAAATCTACCTTATGTTTTTTTGCATTGGCTATAGTTCGGTGGTCGGGTGCTTCACCAATGTGGTAGTTGGATGTACCTGCCGAATCAATGATTATATTGAGTTGATATTTTTCTTTTAGATGTAATAACACACCTTCAGCCAAAGGCGATCGACAAATATTTCCTAAGCATACAACTAAAATTCGGTTCATGATTAACCTAATTTTTCACGGAACATTTCGTTATAATAGGCAATTCTCGTGAAGCTTTTTAATATACGTTCTTCAGTTAATGTTTCATCAGCTTCAGTGGTATATTTTAGGAAAACATTTTCATCAATAATAGTAAAAGCTGTTTCGCAAAAACCGTGATTTTCTTGTAAGAGAAATTTTAAAAATTGCGCGTTGTCTTCATCGCCAACAGGGCAGGCAAAGGAAAGTACCTGAAAGAAATGAAATCCGTTTTCTTCCCAAACATCCAACATTAATTGAATGTTTTTGTCTTTAGAAATATTCCATTGTCCCGGGTTTTCCGTACGTGCTTCGGTAGGGTTAATATCCAATTTGGAAATAACATTTTCTACTTTTTCAACTGTACTCTCAAAACTCATAATTAAATTTTATTGATTAACTAATTCCGCCTTCTTTCAAACGCTCTGCATTTTCAGCAAACTGTAATGCATCAATCATTTCCTGAATATCTCCATTTACAAATTCAGTTAAATTATAAAGCGTTAAGTTAATGCGATGATCTGTAATACGATTTTGAGGGTAATTATAGGTTCTGATTTTCGCACTTCTGTCGCCGGTACTTACCATTGTTTTTCTACGCTTGGTAACTTCGGTCATGCGTTTTTGATATTCTATATCATATAATTTAGAACGTAACATTTGCATGGCCTTTTCGCGATTACCCAACTGATTACGTTCGGTTTGACAAGTAACCACAATACCTGAAGGTTTATGCGTTAAAATCACTTTACTCTCCACCTTATTTACGTTTTGTCCGCCGGCACCACCACTTCTTGCAGTAGCAATTTCAATATCTGCGTCTTTTAACTCAACATCCAATTCTTCCGCTTCCGGTAATACTACAACGGTTGCAGCAGAAGTATGTACACGTCCTTGAGTTTCAGTTGCAGGAACGCGTTGCACACGGTGTACACCACTCTCAAATTTTAAAATACCGTAAGCTCCAGGACCTTTAACATTAAAGACAACCTCTTTAAATCCGCCCATTGTTCCTTCACTCGCATCAACAACTTCAACCTGAAACCCTTTTTTATCGCAGTAACGCTTATACATTTCAAACAAGTTTCCGGCAAAAATGGAAGCCTCATCTCCACCTGTACCCGCACGTAATTCCATCACACAGTTTTTGGTATCCTCAGGGTCTTTAGGAATTAGAAGTAATCTTATTTCTTCGGCCAGCTTTTCCTCCTTCAAACGATTTTCATCCAACTCGGCTTTAGCCATATCAAGAAAATCTTTATCCTTTTCATTAGCTAGAACCTCTTTTGCCTGTTCAATATTCCCGATAACTTTTTTGTATTCA
>CAYQDP010000614.1:0-1736 GCA_964416235.1 uncultured Flavobacteriaceae bacterium
AATGGTGTTACTACCTGAAACAAAGCAGAGTTTATCTCTAAATTCAAAATTAAACCGAAAGAGTTAAATCCAAAACCTGATTATACCGGTTTTATTACCATGCATGTAAGCATTGAGTGCAAGGATAACCGTTATCGTTATGTTATTTCGAAATTAACTCACACATCGGCAAGTGGTAAAGCAAGCGGTGGTGATATTAATAATGTGGTTCCTGCATGCGGAAGTATGGTTATGCCTGATTTAATTTGGAAACGAATTAAGGGTGATGCTTTTAAAAACGCTAACATGGTTGTATCAGAATTAAAAGAAGCCATGATGAAGTCGGTTGAAACCGGCGGAGATGAATGGTAAAATTTAAATATTGAATAAATAAAAAGCCCCGAAATTATTCGGGGCTTTTTTGTCTTTTAACTTTCTACTTTTTATTATTCGTTTTCTTTTTAAACTTTCCTTGTCTCCAGGCATCAATAAACTGAGCCCAGGCAATTGGGTTCAATAAATTGTTCACAGGGTATTGTCCTGTTGTATACACTTTAGTTAAATATTGCTGCATGGCATAACGGTAATTAGCCTGAGCATCCATCTTCATGTTTCTTTCTGCATAACTTAAATCGTTACGGTCTAAGTTTTTTGCGGCGCGATCATAATCAGTTTCACTTAAATCCAAATTAAGAAATGCTTTCTTGAATTCTTCTTTACTTGGCCATGGATAAACATCTACATCAGCTAATAAGATTGTATCTTTTAATAAACGTTGGATAACATAATAATGTTTTAAACTTAAGGTATCTTCTAGTTTATAAACTGCATTTTTATGATTGATTGAGAAAAATTGTAATTCATCTCCCGGTTGCGCAACTACACTAAAAAATCCGTAAAAGTCAGTAATCGTTCCGCGTTTGGTTCCTTTCACTAATACTGAAACAAATGGAATTCCGCGTAAGCTATCGTCATCAACAACAACACCCGATAATTGAATAAAATGCTCCTGACCGTTTTTTTCCTGCGCTCCAATATTCTGTGTTAAATAAAGGAGGCCAATTAATATGAGAGTTAACCTTTTCATTACAGGTAAATTTACTATACTTTTTTATTTAATCGACTGATTTTTGTCGCTAATAACATATTTTATATTTCAGCCATTTATAATAAAAATGTGTCCACTTATCTAAAAACGAATATTTTAACGCCAATATTCCTTATTTTTATTCAAGAATAATGATAAAGTACTTAGTATATATTATTGCATTTTGCTTTTTAGGTTCAGGCATTATCAAAGCTAATGATACGCCGCGTCGTAAGACAAAATCTGAAATGGTAAAAACTAATTTTGAGGCCGGTGCCGGAATAATGGGTAGTGTACTTTATTTAAGCCGGAATATTAAAGAAGATAATGATGCCTTAGGCTATACCTTTGTTGCTAATTATGGCGGACATAAACTTTTACGATACAGTATCCAGTATACTTATTACAAACCTATCAATATCGAACCCACCTGGTATACCATCAGAGCTAATACATTTGAATTTAATACCGAGATTTTAGCCCGCTTCCCCAATAATAAAACGTATTTATACCCTTTCCTTGGTTTAAGTTACAATACCTTTAAAGGTTATTTTACAGGAGCAAATGATTATTTAAATCTTCGCGAAACTTACCGTCCAAATACAAATGTTATAAATAATTGGTTAGGCTTAAATCTTGGAACAGGATTCGAACACGCATTTGGTCCGGT
>CAYQDP010000615.1:0-1726 GCA_964416235.1 uncultured Flavobacteriaceae bacterium
GATTTGCCCTCTCAAAGTTTTCATCCTAAGAGCGACTCAACTTATAAAAAATATAAACGTTCTAATATAAGTTCGGGTTTTCTTACAGAGGAGAAAGAAGTAGCAGTATTAAAAATCAAATCGTTTAAGTCTATAAAATACAAAAAAGTATACCGTCGGTATTTTAGAAGGTTGAGCAAAGACCAAACAAAACATCTTGTGATTGATTTGCGTTATAATGGTGGAGGAAACTTAATGAATAGTTATCGTTTGCTCTCGTATTTTTTAGATAAACCCGAAACAGTAACATTAAAAACGCATGTGAATTCTTATCCAAATAAAAAATATACCCGCGGTAATTATGGATTTAAGTTCACCAAATGGGTATTAGCAATAGAAGGAAAAAAAACAGTAAAGGGCGATACGATTTATTTTACACATACCATTAAGCCGCGTAAGCGACACCACTATAATTATAAAACTTATGTGCTCACAAATGGAGGAACTTTCTCCGCGTCTTGTATTGTAGCAGCCTATTTAAAGCAAAGCGGCAAAGCAACTTTAATTGGTTCTGAAACAGGAGGCTCAAGAGAAGGATGTAATGCAGGTGTTACGCCGTATTATACTTTGCCGAATACAAAAATTAAAATAAGAGTTCCTGCATTCAGAATAATTCACGATATTAATCCTTCCATTACAGGAAAGGGAATAAGTCCGGATTATGAAATCAATTATTCTTTAATTGATTTTTTAAGCAGAAAAGATTTGGAAATGTATAAAGTTAAAGAACTAATAAAAAAATAAAATGAGAAAAAATGTATTAGCGGTTTCGTTAAGTCTTTTATCGTTGGGCCTATTTGCTCAGGGAAATTTCATCAAAGACAGTTTAGATGTGTTTATTAACCGTGAAATGAAGCGTTGGAACATGCCCGGAATGGCAATAGCCATTGTAAAGGATGGTAAGGTAATTGTTGCTAAAGGATATGGTTATGCTGATGTAGCTAAGAAAACACCGGTTACTGAAAACACAGTTTTTCAAATTGCCTCGAACAGTAAAGCCTTTACAGGAACTTCTCTTGCTTTATTAGAACATTACGGCAAATTAAAATTAACGGATCCCGTAAAAAAATACTTGCCTTATTTTAAAATGAAGGATGCATATCTTACTGAGCATGTTAATATAAATGATGTCCTCTCGCATCGTATGGGATATGCTACTTTTCAAACGGATTTATTAAACTGGGCAGGAATTCCTAGTCGTGAATATTTGGTAAGGAACATGGAAAATGTAGACTTACCTTACGGTTTTAGAGAGCAATATGGTTATTGTAACATTGGTTTTGTAGCAGCAGGGGAAGTGTTAAAGGCCGTTAGTGATACAACTTGGGATGATTATGTGAAGCATCATTTCTTTAATCCTTTAGGTATGACCAATAGCAGTACTTACTTTGCTGATTTTATGAAAAACCCGAATAGTTCAAAAGCCTATGCAGTTATCAATGAAAAGTTAGTAGAGATTATGCCAGCCAATATTGACAATATTGGTCCTGCTGCTTCCATATCATCCAGTGTAATCGATATCAGCAAATGGATTCGCATGCAAATTGATAATGGAATGTTTGAAGGAAAGCAAGTAATCCCTTCGCAAGTGATACAAAAAACACGTAAATCATTAAGCATAACAGGGAACGGAAGAGGGAATTTAAATCATTTCTCTACTTATGGATTAGGATGGTTCATGAAAGAT
>CAYQDP010000616.1:0-1721 GCA_964416235.1 uncultured Flavobacteriaceae bacterium
ATGGCGTTAAATATAAAATGTGGATTCATTTGAGCTTGCAAGGCAGTTAATTGTGATTCGGCTATCAGCTTATTAATTCTTGTTTTTTCCTCTTCCTTTTTACGAATACGCTGAATAATTATTCGAACTAGTAAAAAAACTATAAGCGCAGTAAAAATAACTGCTACTACAATGAAGAGTCCTGTCTGCCAAAATGGTTTTGCAACTGAAAAACTTAACAGGATCGGCTCCTTACTTTTTACGCCATGATTATTTAATGCATATAACTTTATATTGTAATTTCCGGGTTCCAAATTGGCAAACTCAATATTTCCTACTTCCTTAACCATTGAAGGCCCCTCATTCACACTAACCAATACTTTTGCCCTTCTTTCCTTATAACTTAACACAGAAACATCTACTACAATATTGTTTTGCCGGTGGTTTAACTTCAATCCGGAAACAAATTCCATGGGCTTAGCATTCACATAAAACTTATTCAAATAGAAAGGCGGCTCCTTTGTATTTGCGATTGTTTCAGATAATGGCAAGCTATATAATCCCTCTACCCCCGAAAAATACAAAGTGGCACTATCAGCCGCTACTTTGTAAACTTCATTAAAAGATAAGCCATAACTTGAAGTGTATAATTCTGTTTTGCCATTTACAATTTTCACCAAACCTTTATTGCAAGCTAGCCACACTTGTCCGTAAATATCTTCAATAAGATCGAATAATATTTCGCAGTTCAAATTTAATTTTGCATTGCTGTTTAATAACACATCGTTTTTAAATTCAAACAAACCTTCTCCTTTGGTACAAACTAAAATTTCACCGGTTTTTCTTTTTAGAATACCCGTAATCGGAGCCTTAGTACCGGCTATTGGTTTAACTTGGTTTGTGTTCAAATCCATTTCAAACAAACCTTCTTCGGTACCAAAAAGCAAAATATTCTTTCCTGCATGAAGTAAACATTTTCCTTGTACAGGTAATGGCATTTTCTTAATATAAGCTTTGATACCTATTACTTCGAAAATGGCACTGTATGAAATGCCGAATACATTACCGTTTACATTACATAATTGATTTGCGCCTGCACTAAAGCGTGTACCATCTAAAATAACTTCTTGTCCATTCGAAAAATTTCTATCATAATACATAATAGTACTTTTTGTTGCGACATACCATCCTGCGCCATTACTTAATATATCAACAATAGCTCTTTTATCCTTCGCTGTATTTTGAATTGTCCTTTTTAATTTACCATCAAACTCAATAATGGTATTATTAGCTCCGCTAACAAACACTTGACCTTTCTCATTTTTTAATAAATCTAAGGATCGGTCAAATCCTTTCAGGTTACTGTAACTAACAATGTTTTTACTTTTACAATAATAAATTCCCTTCTCTAAAGTACTGCACCAAACGCCTCTTTCGCCATCTTCACAAATACCTGAAACCGACAATTCATTTAAATTAATCATCGGTTCATTCATGTTGCTTACATCGTGGTAATAATAGACTCCGTTTTTTCGAGTCCCCACCCATAAACCATTTTGTTTATCAACATACAATGCAATGATTAAATCAGGCATCTCAATTACCTTAAAGCTTAATCCTTTTCCTAACATCACAAGTTTATTTTCAACACTAAAAAAATCAGCTTGCGGTGTTTGCGCACATAAAACTCTCCAATACGGATATTGGGTTTTACTGTATGGTAATTGTACTACTTGTTTAGT
>CAYQDP010000617.1:0-1719 GCA_964416235.1 uncultured Flavobacteriaceae bacterium
ATCTTCGAACCTAGCCTTTCCATTTTAACACTAAGCTCAATTTGCTTATCAATTCGCTTTTGTTTGGCCTTTTGCGCAACATCATCAAACGCATCTACTCTTGCTTTCGCTTTTGTGCCTCTTGCTTTAGGCATTTTACGCACCCATTCCAATTCGCGACGATACAAATTGCGTGCTTTATCAATCTCCGCATTCTGCATTAATTCACGCTCTGCCTTTTTTGTAATAAAGTACTCGTAATTTCCCTTATACTCATACAACTTCCCTCCATCCAACTCAATTACATTATTACACACTTCATCTAAAAAATAACGATCGTGTGTAACCAATAAAATACTTATTTGCTCTTTGGCGATATAATGTTCTAACCATTCAATCATATCAATATCCAAATGATTGGTAGGTTCATCCATGATTAACAAATCAGGCTTATTGATTAAAACTTGTGCTAAAGCCAAACGTTTTTTTTGTCCGCCACTTAATGTTTTAATTTTTTGCTCAACATCATTTAATTCAAGTCGAGATAATATTTCTTTAATTGTTTTCTCATAATCCCATGCGTTTAATTCATTCATTTCGCGCAAGGCTATTTCCATTAAATTAGCAGCGTCACCATCACCTTCTTCGGATAGCTTTAATGCCTTCTCATACCTTTTAATGCAAGTCGTTAGTTTATTTTCGGTGGAGAAAACATGATCGATAATACTTAGCTCTTCATTTAAAACAATATCCTGATCAAGAAACGAAACAGTTATATCCCTTCTAAATACCACTTCTCCTTCATCGGCAATCTCCTTTCCTTTTAAAATCTTGAATAAAGTTGATTTACCACTGCCGTTTTTTGCAACAAGGGCTACTTTGTCCCCATTATTAATACCAAAAGAAATATTTGTGAATAATACACGGTCGCCATACGATTTGGAAAGACTGTTAACTGAGAGCAAGTTCATAGGGCTATTATCTGATGTTTTTTTCTAAAAGGAAACGTAATTTGTCGCGACTTAAACCGGCGTTTATTTCCCCGTGTGTAGTAAGAGAAACAGCACCCGTTTGTTCTGATACACTAATGGCAATGGCATCTGTTGTTTCGGTTATCCCAACAGCAGCGCGATGACGCATACCGTAATTAGCCGGAAAATTTTCTTTTTCGGTTACTGGTAATACACAGCGCGCAGCTACAATTCGATTATTAATTATGATGACAGCCCCATCATGCAGAGGGGAATTTTTAAAGAAAATATTTTCAAGCATTCTGGCTGTTAATGCTGAATCAACTTTCTCACCTGTGTTTAAATAAAATTTTAAATCTGATTTTCTTGAAATAATAATAAGCGCTCCGGTTTTGGTTTCACTCATGTTAAAGCATGCGCTTACTAATTCTTCAACATCCAACTCAATACCTTCGTCTGCTTTGCTGTTTACGTTAAACTTAAAAATATTGCTCCAATTCCGGCTTTTAATAAATTCATTAGAACCTATATATAACAAAAACTTACGAATTTCCTGTTGAAATACCACCATTATAGCAATTACACCCACATTCACAAATTTTCCCATTAACGAACTAAGTAGTTTAAGTTCGAAAGCTTTAGTGACTATCCATACAACATAAATTAGAGCTAATCCAATAAAAATATTTACGGCAGAAGTACCTTTTACCATATTGTATAACAAATACAAAATAATGGCTACTAAAAGAATATCAACGGCATCCGTTAT
>CAYQDP010000618.1:0-1709 GCA_964416235.1 uncultured Flavobacteriaceae bacterium
TTGAGCGGTTGGCCAGGTGTTAGTTTTGGAACGTATAGTGCCGAAGTTATAGCCGTTGACCGAACTATTAGTGAAAATGGCAAATTCAGAATTCTCGCTGTACATAAATATGGCGATAAATGGCCGGATGCCATTCAAATTGGTGGTGGTGTTAAAGGTTTTGCGCTACTTAAAGATGTTCCTTTAGTTTATGAATTATGGCGTATTGTCAATGGATTCCCTCCGGAATTTTATAACAATACGAATGCTTCAACTAAAAACAATAAGGAGAAGAAAAAATAATATGACTGCTGTGAGATATAGCTTAATTGTACTTTTTATTATTGCCGTAAATTGTATTTATTCGCAAGAGAACTCAAATACCCCTACTCTAGGTATCAAACAATACCTAACTAACATTGAGATGAACTATCCCCTATTTAAAAAGGCAGATAATATTATAAGGGAATCTGAATATAATTTAAAAGCGCAACGCGGACTTTATGATCCCTTTGTAAAAGCAGATTATGAAAACAAGTATTTTAATAGCAACAATTACTATTCCGTTTTATCATCAGAAATAAAACAACCTATCTTCACGTCTCAATATTTAAAAGCA
The DNA here is from genome assembly GCA_964416235.1 of uncultured Flavobacteriaceae bacterium. Classification (GTDB taxonomy): domain Bacteria; phylum Bacteroidota; class Bacteroidia; order B-17B0; family Aurantibacillaceae; genus JAHEYG01. The sequence goes on from CAYQDP010000618.1 coordinate 599, forward strand.
GGTTACGAATTTGGAGAAGGCATTTATTTGAATCCGGAATCAAAAACCAGCTCGTATGGTATGCCATTCTTAGGATTTGAAGCTTCATTACTTCAAGGAATGTTATTTGATAAAAGAAGAGCGTCTGTACTTAAAGCGCGTGAATACCTTAAATACGGACAAGCAGAAAGAAACGACATTGTGAATGATGTGTTTTTGGAAGCCAGTAGCTTTTATGCTGAATTAAGTTACGTAAATGCTCAATTAAATATCTACAACTACTTTATTCAATTAGCCAAAACAAGAAACCAAGGAATTATCGCCTTAGCAGAAATTGGAGAGAAACCATTTATTGATACAGTTGAAGCTTCCATTACTTATCAAAGCAGGGTTTTGGAACTTCAATCTTTATCCGTGGATAATAGAAAAGTAGCGGCCATTGTTAATAGTTTTAATTGGAAAAGCGACGGTACGGTTAATACTTCATTTAATTTTAATATAGATTCTCTTGAATTAATATTCAATCATTATAAAGAAATCCTGATAAAGGAACTGAATAATGATACAATTAACAATCCAGAATTACAGCAATATTTTATTAAACAAAACATATTTAAAATCGAGAAGCGTTTAAAGGCGGAAATGATTAAACCTCAACTAGACGTAAAATATAACTTTCTTTCTAATAACTACAATTCCTTATCTCCCCAATTAAACAGCAACAATTACAAATGGGGAGCTACTTTATCATTTCCATTATTCTTAAGAACACCACGCAACGAATATAAAATTGCAGGTCTACAATTCATGAACTCACGCTTGGAAACCGATGCTAAATCGAATGAATTACGAAATAAAGTCGAAAATTATATCAAAGCCATTTCAATTATCAGTGATCAAATAAATAATGCACAACGCAATAAAGTGCTGAGTAAACGTTTATTGGAAGCCGAGAAATTAAAGTTTGATAACGGAGAAAGCTCTTTATTTTTACTCAATATGCGCGAAAACAAATGGCTGGAAGCTGAAATTAAATTAAACGAATATAAATTAAAATTTATCACATCAGTTCTTCAACTTATTCATTTAAAGGGTAACTTAAATTATAAATAATGACGGTTAAAAATAGTAT
>CAYQDP010000619.1:0-1709 GCA_964416235.1 uncultured Flavobacteriaceae bacterium
ACAGTGTTGGCTCAGGTGGTGCAATTAATGAAGTAAAAGAAAAACTTAGCCAAGTCAATGGAGAATTTATATATAGTTATTGTGCCATTTACATGGCTCCAGGAAAAGAGAAATTAGTGAATTACTATTTTGAAACAATTCCATTTCCACGTTATTTTCAATGGAATGTTATGAATCATACTTCACTCGCAAAGGCTTGCTTTGATATTGATGGCGTTTTGTGTGTAGATCCAACTGAAGAAGAAAATGATGATGGAGAGAAATATCGCGAATTTTTATTAAACGCTAAACCTTTGTTTATTCCCGGCTGCAAAATAGGTGCCTTGGTTACATCTCGATTGGAAAAATATAGAAAAGAAACAGAGCTTTGGCTTGCAAAAAACAATGTAAAATACGATGAATTAATCATGTTAGATTTACCTAATAAAGAAGCCAGGCAAAAATTAAATAACCATTCTACACACAAAGCAAATACCTATCAGAAGAATAATTACACGCTATTTATTGAAAGCTCTTTACATCAAGCAAAAGAAATAAATAGAATAACTGGGAAACCTGTACTCTGCACCGAAAATTTTGAAATGATCTTTGAAAATGAATCGATTGCTTATAATCTAAAGAGCGGAAAATATTTTCCATTTCTAAAAAACTTGGCGTTAAAAATTAGAAACAAATTTCGAGAAATAAAATCGAATAGAAAGTTAGTAATACAAACTAGTAATCACTTATAAAACAAAGAAAAATGAAACTAATTAATTATACTCTATTAATATTAGTAATGAGTGTTAATTACTCATGTACTAAAGAAGAAAATAGCAGAAAAGTAAAGCAAGTTGAACACAAACAATTAAGTGAAAACAAAAACAACAAAGTGAATGATCTTACTTATAATAATCAAAAAGTAGAAAATTCGAATCCAATCAATAAATACGACTGTTATAGTTGTCATGCGGATAAAGAAAAAATTGTTGGGCCTTCGTTCAAAACTATTGCTGAAAACAACGCTGGAAAAATCAATGCCGAAGAATATCTAGAAAACAAAATTAAGAATGGCAGCCTTGGCGTATACGGAGAGATTCCAATGCAACCACATCAATTCATTCCTGAAAACGAAATAAAACAAATCTGCCAATACATTCTGAATTTAAAGAACGATAATCATGAATAGAAAACATTTCTTAGCTTCTCTATTTGCTTTAGGAGGATTAGGCATAGCAACGTATGTTGGTGTGAAATCATACAATAGCGATGCGGATATTACACAAATCCGGAGTAAAAAAGAATTGATTAATCATCTAGCAGAAATTTTAATACCGGAAACAGAAACCCCAGGAGCTATTTCGGTTAATGTGGCTGATTATATTATAAATTTCTTACCACATTATCCAGATAAAAAATCAATTAGAAATTTTATAGAAGGATTAAGTGAGTTAGAAGCCGGATCGATTCAAAATTATGGAGCAGAATTTATTCACCTTTCAAACGATAAAAAGGAAATAATATTCAATGAATATTGCTATAACGATTTTAAGCTTTCAAGTACAGCTGCGAAAATTAAAAATAAAGTATTCGGAAAATCATTTTATAGTGTGTTAAAGGAATTAGTTTGTATAAGCTATTTTACATCGCAATTAGGTGCTACAAAAGGGTTAGATTATGAACTAATACCGGGAAAATTCATTTCAGAATATAAGATAGACAACGATAAA
>CAYQDP010000620.1:0-1707 GCA_964416235.1 uncultured Flavobacteriaceae bacterium
CTGATTACGTGAAGTGGTTAGATGATGGCATCAACACGTTTAAATCCAAACAAAAATAGTTTTCAGATTATCGTATTTTTTCCTTCTGTTGAGTACATTTGATAGGCATAATTGCTTCAATGGCTCAACGCATACAAGTTAAATCTGTTTTAAACAAAGCCAAACAAACCGATTCGTGGTTTTTAGATGGCTACACAATCAATCCTTACAGCGGTTGTTCATTTAACTGTTTGTATTGCTATATCCGCGGCAGTAAGTATGGCGAACATATGGAAGAGAAAGTTTCCATTAAAGAAAACACGCTTGAAATACTGGACAAACAATTACACAATAGAGCCAAAAAACAAGAATTTGCTTTTGTAGTTATCGGTACCGCTACCGATCCCTATTTGCATTTCGAATCAGAAGAAAAACTGACAAGAGGAATTTTAGAGTTAATACTAAAACATCGCTTTCCTGCGCACATAGTCACTAAGTCTGAATTAATAACACGTGATTTTGATTTATTGGAAGAGATAAACAAATTAGCCATTTTACCAATGAATCTTGCACACAAGATGGATCAAAAAGTCGTTGTGAGTTTTTCTTTCTCAAGTGTTGACGACACAGTAGGAAAAATATTCGAGCCCGGCGCACCACTACCCTCCTTAAGATTAAAGACACTTGAAACAACTGTAAAGAATGGATTTCTTGCCGGCGTAAGTATGATGCCAACTATTCCTTTTGTTAGTGATACGACTGAATCTCTTAACCAAATGTTTTCAGCCTTTAAACAACACGGGGCACATTACGCGATGCCTTCTACAATAACTTTGTTCGGTAATTCAAGAGGCGATAGTAAAACCATGATGTTTCGTGCCATTGAAAAATACTACCCGCATCTTTTAGAAAAATATAAAAAGTGGTTTGACCAATCGGATTACATGCCTGCGTATTATAACAACGCATTTAATAAAAAAATGAAGGAATTGAGTCAAGAGTTTAATTTACCCTTACGTATTGTTCAATAAAAAAGGCTGCCTCACGAGACAGCCTTTACTATGATTTAATAGAATTTTAATTCTTAATTACTTTTATAACCTCAGCTTTGTTTTTACCCAATGTTAATTTCACAAAGTAAATTCCATTTGCAACAGAAGATAAATCAATCTCAATTGATTTTACAGAAGCACTTGGCTCAATAGTGTTTTTAGCATGTACCTTTCCTAATACATCTACAACTTCAATAACAACATCAACACTGTTTGCATTCATATTAGCAACAGTAATTTTACCGCTTGTAGGATTAGGATACACCGCAAATCCCGGGTTACTATTTGCTTCGTTAATACCTGTACAGGTAGAAACACTAACGCTGGCAACTGCCAAACTAGAACATGCGCCATTCGTTCCTGTTACAGTATAATTTGTAGAAGATGCTGGTGTGAATGTTGCTACGGATGATGTTCCACCACCTGAAGTCCAATTGTAAGCACTAGCTCCACTTGCACTGAATGTTACAGAGCTTCCCACACATATTACTTGATTGGCGTTTGCAATACTTACTGTTGGTGTTGGATTTACTGTAACGTTAACTACAGCACTTGAAGCACATGTTCCGTTATTCCCTGTAACCGTATAAGAAGTAGAACCTGAAGGTGAATAAGTAGCCGAAGCTGAAGTTCCCCCACCTGAAGTCCAGTTATAAGTAGCAGCTCCACTCGCGTT
>CAYQDP010000621.1:0-1704 GCA_964416235.1 uncultured Flavobacteriaceae bacterium
ACTTTATTTGTATTCGTGTAATACGCGTAGGTCTTCGTCGCCGTATTGACTTTCATTTTAGTAATATTGCCATTCGCGTCGTAGCGCATTTCTTCACCGACGCCGATATCGCCATTGACATTACTCGAGTGATCGGCAACTTGCAATTGATTCAGATTATCGTATTTGAATGTGTAATTGTAATTCAAATTGGTTGCTGCATGAATACGGCGCCGGAAATAGCTCAGTACCACTCGTGAAGGTAAAAAAGTAGAAAGTGACAATCTACTGAATCACTTACTCAGGCGTCTTTTCAGAAAAGTTAAACGTGTTTGAAAAAAAACGTTGAAAAACATTATAATTATAATTTCAATTACTAAAGGAGCCATCGACATTAATGTTGAATATATAGCAAAAATTGCAGTTTCAGTTACAAAGACGTTACCCAATGCGGTCACATAAAGTCCATATAAGCGTGGGATTAATCCGAAAAAAAGAATGAATGCCAAACTACTATGTTGATACAACATTGAAAAAAGAGCGGCTAAATTACCAGAGCCTTTATATCTTACAACATAAATAAACATTGTTAAGAAAAAGAGATTTAAAATCACGAAACCAATTAATTCAGCTCTCCAGAAAGGAGAAAGCAATAGGGTATCAACAATAAAATCCTTCATCTGCAAATAACTCCACTTTTATGTAAATTAGGTACAAATACGTTTTGTAACCATGCTTTAGTTAATTCACCAATAGGATACTGAAACATTGTGTGAGAATTGAAGCCATGAGTGATTTGAGCATTAGGTAGTCGTTTCATTACTCCATTAACATATGATGGCAATCCGTACAAATGGCCTGACTCATGATACAACGCTTCTACAGTTTTTGACAAATAATCATAAGAACTGATACCCACACTATTCCAAGTTTCTACGTCCAATGTTGGATTAAACAGACGGCTGGCATTAAGATAAATTGCAGGGTCCTTTCTTCCAATTACAAAATTCCACCAGGAGTCATAAGCCTCATATTGCGCATATGTTTTAATTTCGTTATTTATCTTTATAGCGGTGTTATTGGTCACTATCTCTTCATATTGTAATATGCCTTCTTCGCCACCATATAATTTCATTTCTTCAAGGGCTTTGTTAGCAAACTCTGGATCAGGAGGAACAAAATTTTGATTATTACTACTACTATTTATACTCTCATTTAGTGCTGCGACCGTTCTTGAAAAAAAACGACCTGCAATTGCACTCGCACCATTCAAGGCAGCACCTTGAGCAACTGCATTCAAAAAGTTGCTGCCACTTGGAGCGCTTGCTGCACCCCCTCCTGCTGCTCCAGTAATAATCTCTTTTGGTAACCCACCCTCAATTCCAATTATTGGTAAATATTGTCCGGTTACACCCTGTATTACGTAAGCATAACCAGCGCTGATAATCGATCTATTTGCTACAGAAAAAGCCATTCCTATCCCATAAAGCCCTCCGCCAGCATTGTTGTATGCGCTTACAATATTTCTACCAAACGAATAAACAGCATACCCTGGAATCAAGTTCTTAAAATCAAATTTAATAGAAAAATTACCACTCGGGTCTCTTCGTATAACCGGATTATTCCCGACATAAGTATAAGGCGATGAATACTGCCCTGCCGGATCCGTCCCATAAAACATCGCTAAATCACTATCATACATCCTCGCCTTGAAGTTATGCAAAC
>CAYQDP010000622.1:0-1699 GCA_964416235.1 uncultured Flavobacteriaceae bacterium
CATTAACACGAGTGATTATATGGTTTGTGTTATTACACAAGCCTTGAAAGAAATTGAATTTTCCACTTACGTAAAACAACTTTCTGAGGCATTACCTAATCAAAAGATATTTATTTCAGGGTATCAGGCTATTCAAAACTCCATCAAACCTTCAAAAAACGTTACTGTTTTTAAAACGCCTGCGGATTTCATTCAACTTCTGTAAAATTTTAACACCTTTATTTTCAATCATTTAAATACAAAAATGCACAGAATAGCAATATTTTGTTTAATGTTATATTGATTTAATTAAACAATAATGTATATTTGTTTAATATATAATCATAATAGTTAAACAAATGACAACAATAGAATTCAACACATTATTAGTAGAGCAATCAAAATCCTTAAAGGGTTTTGCGCTTAACTTAACCAGGGATTCAGAGGCGGCGGCTGATTTATTGCAAGACACTATTGTTAAAGCCATACAGTACCGCGATAAATTTGTGCGCTCAACAAACTTTAAAGCCTGGATGCTTACCATTATGAAAAATACTTTTATTAATAATTACAGACGGAATAAGCTTCGTGAAAATTCCTTTAAAGAAATTATTTATACAAGCGAAACGCAATTCAGTTCTACAGAAAATAGCATTAACACCAAAGAATTACAAAAGAAGATTGATGCTTTAAGTGATGAGTATAAATTTCCTCTTGAACAATTTATTAACGGTTATAAATATCAGGAAATCGCTGAACAAATGAATTTACCAATTGGTACAGTAAAAAGTCGTATCTTTTTTGCTCGAAATAAAGTCATAAAATCATATTTAAACAATTAAATCGGAATGAGAGAGTTATTTGATACAGTAAGTGTAAAATGCAGTAAACTAACAACAACAAGCTATAGTACTTCTTTTTCGCTTGGTATAAAACTTTTGGATAAACAATTCCGAGAGCCTATTTATTCTATCTACGGCTTTGTTCGTTTCGCCGATGAAATTGTGGATACCTTTCACGATCACGACAAACATTATTTACTGGATAAATTCAGAAAAGATACGTTTGAAGCTATCGAGCAAAAAATAAGTTTAAATCCTATACTAAACAGTTTCCAAAAAGTAGTACATCAATTTGATATTGATATGCAGCTAATCACGACTTTTTTGGACAGCATGGCAATGGATCTGAATAAAAAAGAATACGATAAAGAACTTTACGATAAATACATTTTAGGTTCGGCTGAAGTGGTTGGATTAATGTGCTTAAAGGTATTTACTAATGGAAACCGCGAATTATACAATCAGTTGGAGTATTACGCGATGAAATTAGGCGCGGCTTTTCAAAAAATTAATTTCTTGCGTGATTTACAAGCGGATTATCAAGTAATGGGTCGAACTTATTTTCCGGGTATCAATTTTGAAACGTTTAACGAAACTGAAAAAGTAAAAATTGAATACGATATCGAGGCTGATTTTGCAATGGGTTATGAGGGATTAAAAAAGTTACCTAAAAATTCACGCTTCGGTGTATACATTGCTTACGTTTACTATTACACGCTTTTCAAAAAAATCAAAAACACGCCGGCACACCGCATCATGAACGAACGCATTCGTGTACCTGATAATGAAAAGTACTCTTTGCTCCTACGCTCTTATGTTAAGCATAGTTTGAATATGATTTGATGATTATAACGTATGTTTTAATAACTATAATTGCC
>CAYQDP010000623.1:0-1686 GCA_964416235.1 uncultured Flavobacteriaceae bacterium
TCCTCAATTATCCGTTTTGACTCTCCCATTTCAAACCTAGACTCCTCGTCTGTAAGATATTCGAGGTTGTAATGTGCATGTGTATGAGAGCCGTATTCAATTAATGGCTCTTGGGAGTATTTACTAAAATCATTCTTCCTTATGAGTTCAATTAACTCCGGAAATTGCTTGGCAGTGGTTTTATGATACGGATATACTAATGCAAGCTCATTTATATAAGTATCTCTATTATATCCGGAAGACTTAATAAAATCAACTAGGCTTTTATTTAACTTTTCGCAATAAAAGCCGGGGAATTTGAAAACATAAGAGTTAAGGATAATATCCTTTCTTATATTTTTCTGCATCAAATCAACTATATCAGGCCAAACATAATAACTATCATCTTGCAATCCTTTTGATATAAGATAAAAAGTAGCCGGAATGTTATGTTTTTTTAATATGGGAAGAGCAACTGTAAAATTATTTAAGTACCCATCATCAAAAGTTAAAGCGACTGTCTTCTTTTGAGGCACAACTCCAGATTGATGGTTCTTAAAAATTTCGCTTAGAGAAACAATATTAAAATTGTGCTTTAAATAGATAAGTGTCTTTTCAAAATCAGAAACATCAAAATGTCGGTTATTGAATCGATTTCCAATAACACTTGTTACACCATGAAAATTTATTATAATTGATTTCTTTCTAGCTTTCATTAAGAACAATTTGTCAATTCCTACTCCTGTAATGAAGGGAAAGATCAATTTTCTTGCTATACTTTTACTAAGACTCATGAACTAATACACAAAGTAAAAAATTATTCATCACATAACTCTTAAATATTGCATTTTAAATAAAAAATACTATTTTTATTTAAAATTAAGCCTATGAAGAAAATATACATTTTTTTGTTTATTGGTGCATTTGCTATTGTAAATGCTCAAACTAATCTTGTTCCTAATCCTGGCTTTGAGATTGCCTCACCTTGTCCTGATTATCCCGGACAAACAAACCGCGCAACGGGATGGAACAATGTAAATTTAGTCTATAATAATCCAAGTGTTGGGACACCCGACTTTTTTCATGCCTGTGGCTCTGCTACGTTAGGATATAACTGTGTGCCTCCAAATACTTTTTCGGGTATTTGTTCGCCTAGAACCGGAAATGGTTTTATGAGTGTTGTAGTGTATAACGTTCCTTATCCTGACTACCGTGAGTATTTTGCTACACAATTAACTTCACCAATGACAATTGGTAATACCTATACTGTTTCTTTTTGGGTAACGAACGGCAGTACGCCATATTCACCGTATATCATCAAAAACATTGGAGTGAATTTTTCGACCTCCCCTTTAAGCCAAACAGGCTGGGGCTTAATTGCGCTAACGCCTCAGTGTGAAGTAACAACATTAGTAGGAGGAACCACGTGGCAACAATACACTTTTACAGTTACAGCTACTGCTGCTTGGCAACACATTACCATTGGCTCGTTTAGATCCGATTCTCAAAATACTCCAACTTTCTCTTTTAGCGGGACAAGTGGGCCTAATTCATCTTATGCTCGCTATTATTTTGATGATATTGCAGTATTAACCAATGAAACTCCACAAAGCATTTCTGAACTTGCTGAGCTCAACAACAGTGTAGATATCTATCCTAACCCAACCTCGGGAACTTTAAATTTCATTAGTTCGAAAAATGTTGAAG
>CAYQDP010000624.1:0-1665 GCA_964416235.1 uncultured Flavobacteriaceae bacterium
TGATTTGAGTGTAAGAAAGGTTTAAGGTTGCTTCTGCTTCGTTTGATTTAGCTTCCTCAACTTTTGCATTAGCTGCCTCTAATTTTGATTGAGCCATTTCCAATTCAGTTTTGGAAACTACATTTTTATCAAGCATCAACTGAACGTTTTTGACATCCAGTTCTGCTTGTTTGGCTTCTGCAATAGCACTTTTCAGCAATGCTTTCGCTTTAGTTAACTCTTGTTGATATTCATTACTGGCAATAGCAAAAATAACTTGCCCGGCTTTCACAGTCTTACCTTCATCAATGTAAATTGTTTCGATGAAGCCCTTTACTCTTGCACGAATTTCTACGTTTTGCAGCGAGTGTATGTCTGCAACGTATTCTTTTGTCAATACCGTATCAACAACTAAAGGATTAGTTACCGGGTATTTTGCTTCTTCTGTTTTCTTTTCTTTTTCTGATGAGCATGCCGTAAACAGAACGACAGCCACGCCTAATAGCATGAATGCTTTTTGCATAATTAATTTAATAATTGTGGTTGAACAAAAAGGATTGCAATTGATCTTGCAACCAAATAAAATCTCTTGAGTTGGAGATTATGCTTTAGGAGGAGGCGGAGTAATTTCGTTTACAAACGCACTATAGTATGGATCACTATAATCTGAATTATGGGTAACAAAAATAACTTCAGGCGAAAGTATTTTTAATGTTACCTGATGCGAATACACTTTAAATTCCTTTGACATTTCAAAACTACCCGAATCACTTTCATCAGGTTCATCATGTTCGGCAATCGCATTATCAATTCCAAACCCTTTTTCCAATACAATCTCCACTATACTTTCCATGTCGTTAATAGTTAAATCTTCTGGAACAGATTCGGGTTCAGCATCGGGAGTATCTACACACATATTAAAAATGTGCAGAGCCATCAGGACGCAGAAGATTCGACTAATGATATGGTTTCTAAAGAATTGCATTAAGGCAACAAATTTAACAAATTAAATGATTTAACATGTTAATAAAATTTAAAGTCCTTAATCATTAGAGAACTTATTTTCAAGTAGTTCCTCTTTGAATTTTGCCTTAAAGGAATAAGCAAAAGTGATAAGTATAGCCCTTGTATCTATTTTGAAGGTTCTTTGGTAAGTGAAATCTGATGCAGAGGCGGTCAGACCGCTTTTTTGTGTGTTAAATACATCCGTGATTGTTAAACCCAATGCCCCATTTCCTTTTAAGATTTTTTGTTGGAAACCAAGGTCAGCATAATAAACTGCAATGCGAGAACCCTGAGGAGTTGCGATAGGTGAATTGTAATTTCCAATGATTTGAAGTTTACTTCCTTTCCAAAGCGAAAAGTTATTTATCAATTTACCATAATAACTCAATAGGTTGTTTGCAAGATCAGGATTTACGTTGCTTCCGTCTATTAACTGCTGATAAAGGGAGAAACTAGTATTTACAGTCCACCATTTAGCAGGGAATGCCGTTACGATCCCTTCAACCCCGTAGGTGGTAGAGTTTCCAAAATTCATAGGTTGCGTTAACGCAACTCCGTTTGGTTTTAAATCAATATAGGGTCTGATAATGTTTGTAGCATAACGATAAAACAAAATGGTAGAGAAAGAAACTTTTTTCCATTCTTTATTATATCCTGCTTCGAGAGAATTTATGTACTCAG
>CAYQDP010000625.1:0-1648 GCA_964416235.1 uncultured Flavobacteriaceae bacterium
TGTGATAGTTAAAATTTTATCGTCTCCGCTAAACTTACCTAAATAAGTGCCTCGTCCATCCTTATTCAAACGGTGAACCGTATCATCGAACCAAAAATCTTCTGCTCCAATAATTGCCACACCCTTTTTAAGCAGCTCCACTTTTCTAACACTGTATTTGGTGACAATATTACCAACAGAACCTCTGCCCTTCACTTCCAATTCAGCAAAGTCGATATCGATTTCCAATTTGCGCAATCCTGAAGCCTGACGCAACAACACACGTACTTTCTCTGCTTCACCATTTGGATTTACGGTAAACCAAAATACTTGAGAATCCTTTGTGCCCTTAGTTAAATCATACTCCTTATCGCGGGTTACACCGCCAACCATAAACCTCTTCATGAAGGTTATTCCTTTTGGGCCATCGCGATAAATCATATTGTAAGTTGTTCTTTCATCATCGCGCTTAAATATCGCCACATGCTGAATGTCCTTACCGATAAATACTTTATCCGCCACTTTAAACACTTTCATTTTCCCATCGCCACTAAAAGCTATTATCTCGTCTAATACCGAACAATCGCAAACAAATTCATCTTTCCTTAAACTTGTTCCAACAAATCCTTCCGCACGATTTACATATAACTTCTCTGTAGCCATGATAACTTGAGTGGCTACAATAGTTTCCAATTGCTTAGACTCCGTTCTACGTTCCTTTCCTTTACCATATTTAGTTTTCAAATTCTTGAAATACTCAATAGCGTAATCCGTTAAGTTCGCTAAATGATGTTTCACCTGAGCGATTTTTTCTTCCAAGTCTTTCATGAATTCTTCCGCCTTAATCGTGTCAAAACGAGTAATCCGGATCATTGGAATCTGAGTTAGCTTATGCAAATCATCATCATTTATTTCGCGTAACAATTTTTTGCGATGTGGCTTAAAGCAACCATGTAAGTATTCATATAACGTTTCTTTGTTTGAATACTTTTTGAAATCGATGTACATTTCTTCCTTAATGAAAATTTTCTCCAAAGAAGAGAAATGCCATTTTTCTTCCAGCTCATGTTTTTCAATTTCCAATTCACGCTTCAGTAATTCAACTGTTGCGAATGTACTTGCTTTAAGAATTTCCGTAACACCAATGAACTTCGGCGTTTCATTTTCGATGATACAGGCGTTTGGAGAAATACTCATCTCACAATTTGTGAACGCATATAAAGCATCTATCGTTTTATCAGGAGAAATACCCGGTTGTAAGTGAATTAAGATTTCAACTTCTTCAGCTGTATTATCTTCTACCTTCTTAATTTTGATTTTTCCTTTGTCGTTGGCTGCTAAAATTGAATCGATTAAAGAGCCGGTTGTGGTTCCGAAAGGAATTTCAGTAATGGCTAAAGTTTTCGAATTAACTTCTTTAATGCGCGCGCGAATTTTAATCTTTCCTCCGCGTAAACCATCATTGTATTCACTAAAGTCGGCAATACCGCCTGTTTGAAAATCCGGATACAAATGTGGCTTCTTACCTTTTAACACCATGATGGAGGCGTCAATCAACTCAATAAAGTTGTGTGGTAAAATCTTACACGCCAATCCAACCGCAATACCTTCTACACCATGCGCTAACAACAATGGGAATTTTACAGGTAAGTTAATAGGCTCTTTGTTA
>CAYQDP010000626.1:0-1644 GCA_964416235.1 uncultured Flavobacteriaceae bacterium
TACCTACACCGGGCTCACCAACCAAAATCGGATTGTTCTTACTTCTACGGGATAAAATTTGTAATACACGTCTGATTTCTTCGTCTCTTCCAATCACAGGATCCAACTTACCATTCTGCGCTTGCTGATTTAAATTGATAGCGTATTTATTCAATGCGTTGTAGGTTTCTTCCTGACTTTGCGAAGTAACACTGGCGCCTTTACGTAATTCCTTTATTGCAGCTTTTAAATCCTTTTCATTAAAGCCTGCATCTTTCATCATTGCAGCAACACTATCACCACTCGCTAAAATTCCCAACAATAAATGTTCGATAGATACAAACTCATCTTTAAATTCCTTCAAAAAAGAATTCGCCTTAGCAACAGTTTGATTGGCACCATTTGATAAATAGGGTTGCCCGCCACTAACTTTTGGATATGATTTCACAATGCTTTCGAGTGTTTTTTCAAACACTTGTGCATTAATGCCAAGTTTCTTTAACAGGAATGGCGTTACGTTTTCATCCACTTCTAAAATGGCTTTTAATATATGGCCATTTTCAATAGCCTGATTGCCATTGATGGTTGCTAACTGCAAGCTTTGCTGAATAGCTTCCTGAGATTTGATGGTGAAATTGTTTAAATTCATAATGGTATTCTTTATTTATATACATAGCCGTTCAAATCCCGTTCCAAGCTATATTATCGGTAAAAAGGGCAGAATTATATGAAAAAAAGGACAAATTGACCTCTGAAACACAAAAAATGCGACAGGAAGTCGCATTAAAAATAAAAAAATATTTCGCTTGACAACTACACTTTTATAGTCTGATACCCGGATTTAAGTTTAGAACTTAAGGCACTTTCCAACTGTTTTATAATAGAGGAATTGGTGCTTGACGTATATGAAGAAACTTGAACCTCGAGAACAGGAATATCTAATTTATTCAAACCACTTAAATAACTTTTGGTTACTGCCTGTAAGTATTTTTTATCTATAGACGTTTCAAAATTACGGCCACGCTTTTTAATGTTACTTAATAAATTGGAGTGATGCGAATGGATGTAAACAATTAAATCTGGCTTTTGAGCTACTTCCTCTATAGTCTTAAAATGCTTTTTATAAAGTGTGTATTCCTTTTTGGATAAATTAGTTTTGGCAAACCAAAGACATTTATACAAACTAAAATCCGCTACTGTAATTTTGTTCTTCCTTTTCTTAAAGTAATTATGTAATTGCGCGTGACGGTCAATTAAAAAACTATACTCGAGAGGAAATGCCATCCTCTTTTTATCCTTGTAAAAAAGTGGCAGCAAGGGATTGTCCTCGTAATGTTCAGGTAAAAAATCCGCTTTTAATTTTTTCGCCAACGCAATTGCTAAAGTAGTTTTGCCGGCACCAATATTTCCTTCTATACAGATATACATTTTATAATCTTTTTACTGCCGATGTATCCGTGCATTCTTTTAATAATTCATGAATGGTTTTATTCATCACCGGATGTATTAATTCTGAAGCAATCTCATTTAAAGGTTCCAATACAAACCGACGCAAATGCAAACGTGGATGAGGCACTTCCAGTAATTCAGATTTTATGATCTCATTATTAAAAAACAAAATATCCATATCCATGGTACGAGACGCGTTACGATTATCGCTACGGA
>CAYQDP010000627.1:0-1639 GCA_964416235.1 uncultured Flavobacteriaceae bacterium
AGTCGTAATTATCATTCGGCCCATACAAATTAGTGGGCATAGCAGAAATAAAATCACAACCGTACTGACGTTTATACGACTCACACAATTTGATACCTGCTATTTTTGCAATGGCGTATGGCTCATTGGTGTCTTCGAGATAGCCGGACAATAAATATTCTTCCTTTAAGGGCTGAGGGGCCAATTTTGGATAGATACAAGAAGAGCCAAGAAACATTAACTTCTTTACTTTGTTTTTATAAGCCGCATGAACAACATTGTTTTGAATCATGAGATTTTCATAAATAAAATCAGCACGATAAACATTGTTAGCCTGTATTCCGCCTACTTTTGCTGCTGCTAAAAAAACATAATCCGGCTTTTCTTTTTCAAAAAAATCATCAACCGCTTTTTGATTTCTTAAATCCAATTCGGTAGAAGTGCGAGTAACGAAATTAGTATAACCTTTTTTTTGTAGGTTTCTGTGTATCGCTGAGCCAACCATGCCGCGATGACCGGCGATATAAATTTTTGAATTAAGTTCCACAGGATTTTTTACTCTTTATAATTTAAAACTTTGTGTCCGCCCTCTAATAAATATTTATCACGTTTAAACAATTCAAGATCGCTTGCCATCATCTCTTTACATAATTGTTCAACACTGCGTTTAGGTTCCCACCCTAAAATCTTTTTTGCCTTGCTTGCATCACCAATTAACAAATCAACTTCAGAGG
This sequence comes from uncultured Flavobacteriaceae bacterium, assembly GCA_964416235.1. Lineage (GTDB taxonomy): Bacteria > Bacteroidota > Bacteroidia > B-17B0 > Aurantibacillaceae > JAHEYG01. Next base: position 714 of record CAYQDP010000627.1, read on the forward strand.
GACGGAAATATTTTTCATCAATCTCAACAATTGCTTTTCCTGTAGCTTTGTTATATCCTTTTTCATTTACGCCTTCGCCTTTCCACTCTAGAGAAATTCCAACTTCACCAAAGGCCATTTCAACAAATTTTCTTACAGTAATTTTTTTACCGGTTGCTAAAACAAAGTCATCTGCTTCTTTTTGCTGTAACATTAACCACATGCCCTCTACGTAATCCTGAGCATGACCCCAATCGCGTTCTGCATCTAAATTACCCAAGAATAATTTTTCCTGCATGCCTAAACTGATTTTTGCAGCAGCGCGAGTAATCTTACGAGTTACAAAGGTCTCACCTCTCACCGGACTCTCATGATTAAATAAAATTCCGTTAGCGGCAAAAATACCATAAGATTCACGGTAGTTTTTAGTAATCCAATACGCATAAACCTTAGCAACCCCATACGGACTGCGTGGATAAAACGGTGTAGTTTCTTTTTGTGGAATCTCTTGCACCAATCCAAACATTTCGGAAGTACCGGCCTGGTAAAATTTTGTTTTTTTCTCCAAGCCAAGAATACGAATGGCTTCTAAAATACGAAGTGCCCCAATCGCATCTGCGTTAGCAGTGTATTCAGGGGTTTCAAAACTAACTTTTACGTGTGATTGCGCGGCTAAATTATAAATTTCAGTAGGCTGTACTTCCTGTATAATACGAATAAGGTTAGTACTATCGGTTAGATCACCATAATGCAATTTAAAATGCACATTTTTCTCATGCAAATCCTGATAAAGATGGTCAATACGGTCGGTGTTAAATAACGAGCTGCGACGTTTAATACCATGTACTTGATAACCTTTGCTCAATAACAACTCAGCCAAATACGCCCCGTCTTGTCCGGTAACACCTGTAATTAATGCAATTTTTGCCATAGGGTTTAATAGTCCT
>CAYQDP010000628.1:0-1639 GCA_964416235.1 uncultured Flavobacteriaceae bacterium
AAAATCCTGAAAAGCGGCAGCATTATACAATGGCCGACCATATTACAACCCATACTATGCGCAGAACAGCGATTACAACTATGCTTAGGTTAGGTATGCCGGAACAACTGGTAAGAAAAATATCCGGTCATGCAGCAAATAGCAAAGAATTCTTCCGTTACGTTGAATTTGCCCAAGGATACATTGATGAACATACCGATAAAGTATTTGAACAAATAACAAAAATTGAGGCAAAAGGAAGCATTTTTTAACTTGAAAAATGCTCATTTTCTTCGTATTTTTATCAAAATATGGAGACTAACTATGTGAATATCAATATCATTTACTATCCATTCGGAAGTAGTACTAACGGTCGTTCATTTACCTCACAGTCATATCGTTATGGGTTTAATAGCCAGGAAAAAGATGATGAAATAAATGGGTCTAGCAATAGCTATGCTTTTGAATATCGAATAGAAGATTCACGCTTAGGTAGGTTCTTATCTATTGACCCTTTGGTTGCAAAATTCCCATATTATACACCCTATCAATTCGGTTCATGTAATCCGTTATTAGCGATTGATTTAGAGGGATTGGAAAGTTCGGACGATAAAAATCCCACAACTAATACTGCTCCGACACATAAGGCCACAACAGTAGACTTACCCTCAACTGAAGACTCGCCTACGCCACCGAGTCTTAAACCAAAAAAAATACCAAATAAGTGGACAGTTTCGGAAGGAGATAATCTTTCTACAGCGAAGCAACAGACCACCGGTCCAGATTTACCTAGCCACCCTACTTTAATCTTAGCTTTAAGTGGTCAAACATATTATAATACAAATGTTCAACATCCTTTTGGAAATCCATTTACTGGAGATAATGATATAACTGAGGGGAATCATTTTACACATATACAAAGACGTATTGGAGAAACTGACCAACAACTCGGATTCCTTTTATACAAGCAAAAAATAAATTCAAAACCAAACGGTTTTGGTTTTGAAGCTCCAACACAAGCCGAATATAGTTATTCAAAATATTTTTCTGTGGTTGGAGATCCAAAGAAAAATTTCAATCTATCCGCTAATGCGAGTGTTTCAGGGGGTATTACATTTGGAGTACCTAGATTTACCTCAGGCACCGCCACGGTCAATCATCCTGGGGGATATAGACCTATAGGCGTGAGTGGTTCCTTAATTGTAAGGGTTGACGCAACGGTATTAAAACATTATACGGTTTTTGTAGCAACCAATTTTAGCCATATAAGCACTTGGGGTCAAGGGACGAGTATTGGAAAACAATCAGGACAATCCTTTGATTCAATTGGTTTGAAATTCGGTTTTGGATTTAATGTTGGTAAATAGTATAATTGCTAATAATATGAGAACGAAACTTTTTTTATTCGTAGCAAATATAGCTTGCTACTTTTCTTTTGGTCAGAATTATTTTAATGATGGTTATAAAGAATACATGTATGGTGACCTGAATCACTCAGTAATGTTATTTACAAAAGCAATAAATAATAATGAGGAAGTTGTAAAATCTTATATGTACCGGGGTGCCGCTAAAGCATTTTTAAATAAGTTTAATGATGCATTAAGTGATTTGAATTTTGCGTTAAAAATGGACTCAACAAATTATAAAATATATTATTATT
>CAYQDP010000629.1:0-1637 GCA_964416235.1 uncultured Flavobacteriaceae bacterium
ATTACTCACGTTATTTGGTGTTACGTAAAGAACGTAAAGAACAACAAGAAAACGCCGCTAAGAATCAGCAAAAAATCATTGATCAAACCGAAGTGTTGATTGATAAATACCGTGCAAAAGCCAATAAAGCTTCCTTTGCTCAATCGTTAATTAAAAAACTCGATCGCATGGAGCGCGTTGAGGTGGATGAAGACGATACAGCAGCTATGTACTTCCGTTTTCCGCCGCCTGCTCATAGCGGTAAAATTGTAATAACAGCGGAGCATGCAGGAAAAGAGTATGGTGAAAAGAGAATTTTCTCCGATGCTAATTTTATTATTACAAAAGGTGAGCGTATTGGATTTGTTGGAAGAAATGGTGAAGGAAAATCGACTATGATGAAAATGATTGCGAAGAAAGTGCAACACGAAGGTACCGTGCAGTTAGGGCATAGTGTGATGATGGGTTATTTCGAGCAAGATCAGGAAGAGAAGTTGGATGGCGATAAAACAGTTTTTCAAACCATCGACGATTTAGCGGTGGGCGATATCCGTAAACGCGTTAGAAATTTATTAGGTGCTTTTTTATTTAGCGGCGAAGACATTGATAAAAAGGTGAAGGTATTGAGTGGTGGAGAGCGCGGACGATTAGCCTTGTGTAAATTATTATTAGAGCCTTACAATTTGTTATTGTTAGATGAGCCAACCAATCACTTGGATATTCGTTCGAAAGAAATTTTGAAGCAAGCCTTATTGGATTACGAAGGAACCATTGTTATGGTGAGTCACGATCGTGATTTCATGAAAGGAATGTGTACACGTTTATTCGAATTCAGAGACGGTCACGTGAAGGAACATTTAGGAGGTATCGAAGAGTTTATGGAGTTACGAAAGGTGGAGCGTTTGAATGAATTGGATTTAGATAAGAAAGTAGCTGCGGTAAAGAAGGAAGCTGTAGTTGAAAAAAAACAAGTGGTTGATTCTAATGAGCAGGAACAAAAACAAATTCGCAGTCAAATAAAGAAAGTAGAAAGCGAAATTGAAAGACTGGAAGCAGAAATAAAAAAATGCGACGATAAATTGTCTAATACCGAAACCTATAATCAGTTAGTTAACGACAAAGCCTTTTTTGATAATTACAACAAATTGAAAACCTCACTCGAGGCAGAAATGCAGAAATGGGAAGAGTTGTCTGCGAAGTTGGCTTAACCCCCTCCCGCTACGCGGACTCCCCCTTAGCAGGGGGAGGAGCTGTCCGTTTCTAAAAAAGCTTAATAGCACCACGACTTAATTCTCCCCTGCTAAGGGGAGATGTCCGCAGGACAGAGGGGTTACTTTCTCCAAACCATCACAAAATCATTCATAACATAACCGTTGCCGATGTCAAAATCGGCAACTTGTTCAATCTTAAATCCGTTTTTAAAATAAAAATTGATGGATTTAAAATTCTGACGATTCACTGTTAAACGGAGTTCTTCGGGTTTGAGTAGCTTAAGTAATTCAATAAACGCCGCCGTGCCCGTTCCTTTTCCAGCTAACTCTTGTAGCAAGTAATATTTATGAATGAAATAACTGTGTGTGGCATTTTCCATTTTGCTTACGGCAATAAAACCAATGCAGCGTTCGTGTTCATGAATTAAATAAAACACATGTCCCTTT
>CAYQDP010000630.1:0-1633 GCA_964416235.1 uncultured Flavobacteriaceae bacterium
ATTCCAGCTGCGCCATAAGATGGAAGAACAAGACTCAGGAGAAATAACCGAATACCAAGTGTTTTCTAGCATTAATACCTTGTCGCCAATACCAATACCTAACGCTCCGCCACTTGCTCCTTCTCCAATGATAATGCAAATTACAGGAACTTTTAACTGGACCATCTCTAAAAGATTTTTCGCAATGGCTTCGCCTTGTCCGCGCTCCTCTGCTTCTAATCCCGGATAAGCACCAGGAGTATCAATAAAAGTAACGATAGGTTTATTAAACTTCTCGGCCATTTTCATTAAGCGTAATGCTTTACGATAACCCTCCGGATTCGCCATACCAAAACGACGAATCTGACGCATTTTAGTATTAATACCTTTTTGCTGACCAATAAACATTACGGTTTGTCCGTCGATTTCGCCCCATCCGCCAACCATGGCTTTATCATCTGCTACAGTGCGGTCGCCATGTAATTCAATAAATGATTTATTGGAGACATAATCAATATAGGCCAAGGTGTAAGGTCTCTCGGGATGACGGCTTACCTGAACACGTTGCCAAGGAGTTAAGTTCGAATAGAGGTCAACAATTTTATCTTGTATCTTTTCTTCGAGTTCAGTAACAGACTTTGACAAATCTACTTTACTTTTTGAAGCCACTTCCTTCAGCTTTTCAAGCTCTTTGCTTAGCTCTTCAACGGGCTTTTCAAAATCAAGAAATACCATTTTAAAAGAATATAATTAGGATGCAAATATAACAAAAAACACAGGTTTGAAGCCTGTGTTAATGTTATTTAGAATGTTGATTATTAATTAATTAGAAAACAAAAAATGATTAGTTTCTAACAGTTGATTTTTTACGGCATACATCACAATTCCGGCTGTATTATTAACCTCCAGTTTATTCATGATGTTTTTGCGATGCGTATTAACTGTGTGTGTACTTAAACTTAATTTATCCGCTATTTGTTTGTTTGATAAACCTTCAGCGATGTATTTTATGATTTCAATCTCGCGCTCGGTAACACTTAAGCCTTCGCAAGAGAAAGTTTTAATAAGAGATTTATTAGAAACGATTTCCTCAGCCGAAGTTAAGACAGAAGCTATTTTACCACATAGAAAACGCTCATTCTTTAAAGTTGCCTCAATGGCTTCGATAATTTCTTCGCGATCGCATTCCTTCAATAAATGACTGTTTACACCTGCTTTCAACGCATTATTCATTTCGTTTTTACCAAGAGGCTCAGTGATCGCTAATACTTTTAAATTCTTATACTTTGATGTAATAACTTTAAGCTCGCTGAAAGAAATATTTAAGGAGTAGTAATCAAGAATAAGTAAATCCGGTTTTAAAAACTGAATGGTTTTATTCAAATCTTCCGATTCAGAAACAACCGAAGGCAATAAATCATACCCCTTAAGACTGCTGATTAATAGCTCAGCGCCTACTCTTGAGAGGTAATTTTGATCTGCTATCAGTACTTTTGACATATTTCTTATTTAGAATAATTTTAAACAAAGGTATGTATCAAAACCATATTTGCAAACTATATTTTAATTTTTTTGCCTTCACTTGCTAACAGCACATTTTTAAAAAAGGGATTCGCCTCAGCTATAAAAGGGTCGGTATCGCCATACCTGGCAG
>CAYQDP010000631.1:0-1633 GCA_964416235.1 uncultured Flavobacteriaceae bacterium
CTACTGATCATCCAATTGATTTATGTCGTTACCAAGTGGCAAACTGTTACATGGGACGTATGGGATTAATTAATAGTGGTGGAGAAAGTAAAGGAGCTTCTGATTTAGCAGAAGCAGTTACAACAGCTGTAATTAATAAACGCGCTGGCGGACAAGGATTAATTTCCGGACGTAAAGCATTCCAAAAGCCAATGAAAGAAGGAGTTTCTTTATTGAACGCAATTCAGGATGTTTATTTAGATAAGACAATAACAATTGCTTAAAAATTTTAAATGTTGAATGTTAAATGATTGGTTTTGCATTCAAGATAAGTTAACATTCATAATTCATAATTCAACATTCTAAAATGGGTTGGTTTAAAAGATTAAAAGAAGGTATTACTACAAGCACCACGGATAAGAAAGAAACTCCTGAAGGTTTGTGGTACAAATGTCCTGCTTGTAAAAAAATACATACAGCACAAGATCATCACGCTAACAAACATGTTTGTTTAGATTGTGGTTATCACGAGCGTATTGGAAGCAAAGAATATTTCGAAATTATTTTTGATAACAATCAGTTTACTGAGTTACACGAAAATTTGGTGAGTGGCGACCCTCTTGAATTTGAGGATACAAAAAAATACACTTCTCGTTTAACAGAGTCAATTAAAAAATCGGGATTGAAAGACGCGTTACGCAGCGCGTATGGTAAAGTGAACGATCAGGATTTAGTAGTGTGTTGCATGGATTTCGGTTTCATTGGCGGTTCAATGGGTTCTGTGGTTGGAGAAAAAATCGCACGCTCCATTGATTTCTGTATTAAAACGAACACGCCATTATTAATTATTTCAAAATCGGGTGGGGCACGTATGATGGAAGCTGCATTTTCATTAATGCAAATGGCAAAAACATCTGCTAAGCTTTCTCAATTAGCACAAAATAAAATTCCTTATATCTCTTTATTAACTGATCCTACTACAGGAGGTGTAACTGCAAGTTATGCGATGTTAGGCGACATGAACATTGCAGAGCCGGGTTCTTTAATTGGATTTGCCGGACCGCGTGTTGTAAAAGAAACCATTGGTAAAGATTTACCAAAAGGATTTCAAACAGCAGAGTTCGTATTAGAACATGGCTTCCTCGATAAAATTGTTCCGCGTACCGAGCTAAAAGAAAAGTTAGGTACACTTTTAAAAATGTTGAAGAATTAATTTAATTTATATAAATAAAAAAGCCCCGTTAAACTAACGGGGCTTTTTGTTTTTGTACATCTGATTATTCAATCACTAATTTCTTGGTACACGATTTTTCGTTTTGTGTAATCTTCACTAAGTACACACCTGCTTTTAATGAAGTGGTATTAAATGTGTAGCTTTCTTTTTCCAGCACAAACGGTAATTCAATGTTTCTTCCGAGCATATCAGTGATTTGTACCTTGCTTTCATTTGTATTCATCATGCTTAACACAAATTGATTTCTCGCCGGGTTAGGATATAATCTAACATTGTAATTCAAATCGTTTTCTTTAATGCCTACATAAGCAAAAGGTTTAGTGCTAAAACTGTATTCAAATCCTTTTCCGAAATCCGTTTGGAAGGTTTTAATAACTGTTCCTTGCGCGTTTTTGAATCGTACGTATCCTGCGCCTTGTG
>CAYQDP010000632.1:0-1633 GCA_964416235.1 uncultured Flavobacteriaceae bacterium
TGTGAATTTCTCAGTAACTACAACTTGTTTAAATCAGGCTACTCAATTTTCAAATACAAGTTCAATTGCATTGGGAAATATTGTGAAATATCGTTGGGATTTTGAAAACAATAATTCCTGGGATGATTCTACGGCCAATCCAACATTCGTGTATCCTAACTTTGGTACTATGCAGGCTAAACTTCAAGCTATAAGCAATAACAATTGTTATAGTCAGAAGATTAATCCTGTGATAGTTCATGGAAATCCTGTGGCAAACTTCAAGGTTAATTCAGCTTGTTTAGGTGACAACAGTAATTTTGTAAATCTTTCTACCTGTTCTGATGGCCTGATTACCAGTTTTCAATGGGATTTTAATGGCGATAATGTAATTGATAATTATTCTCAAAGTCCGATTCATAACTACGCTACTAACGGTGTGTACCTTTCTAAACTAGAAGTTCAAAGTCAGTACGGTTGTGTAAACATCATGTCGAAATCCGTTTATGTAAATGCAAAACCAATTGCTAAGTTTAATGCAAATAACGTGAGTGGTTGTCCAAGCTTATGTGTAAATTTTACTAACATGTCAACAATCTCTAACGGAAGCATTGTTACCAATCAATGGATATTCGGAGATAATTCAATTCCGGGTTATGCAACTAATCCAACACATTGTTATGAGACCGGAACTTACAATGTAACTTTAAAAGTAGTGTCCGACAGTGGTTGTATCAGTCAGTATACATCACCAAGTTTGGTAAATGTTTATCCAAGTCCGACTGCTGCATTTGTTGTGTTACCAAATGAAGTAGACATGAATCATCCGATGGTGGATGTTACTAATACTGCAATGGGTGCTTCAAGTGTAAGTTATACATTCAGTAATGGAACAACTTATAATCAACAAAACTTTACACACACATTTGATACAGAAAATCCAATGGTAGTTTACATTACACAGATTGCCGTAAACAGTTATGGTTGTAAGGATACAATAAGTCAGCCAATAAGTATAAAACCTGCCTTTGTTATTTGGGTACCAAATGCATTCACACCAAACTCTGACGGATTAAACGATGGATTTATGGCAAAAGGAGTTGGTATCAATAAATTTAAAATGTGGATTTTCGACAGATGGGGCAGAGTGATATTTGAAACAGACGACATTAATCAGGCTTGGGACGGAACAGTAAGAGGAAGTGAAGAGCCAATTAAAAATGATGTTTACGTTTGGAAGGCACAAGTAGAGGATGTATTCAGTAAAAACCACGATTTAACAGGACATGTAACCTTGATTAAATAAAACGTTATAATGAAAATTGTAAGTAAATATCTGATGGGACAGATAGATGGTTAAACAAAGGCGGGAAAATTTTCCCGCCTTTGTAATTTATTTCTTTAACGTCGCTTCATAATACGGAAGCGCATCCTTCATATAACCCTTTAAATCATTTACGCGTGTTTCATCACTAGGGTGAGTACTTAAGATCTCCGGTGGTTTTTGTCCGCCTGTTTGCGACATACGCTCCCAAAACGTAATAGCTGCGCGAGGATCGTAACCTGCCATCGCTGCAAAAATCACTCCCATTTTATCTGCTTCACTTTCGTGACTACGGCTGTATTTTAACATCCCTAATTGAGAGGTAATACC
>CAYQDP010000633.1:0-1626 GCA_964416235.1 uncultured Flavobacteriaceae bacterium
CAAATAATGTAAATTGGTCAGTAGCTGTAGTCATACCATAATTGCTTCGCGTGAAATAGGTGTCGATGGTTGAGAATTCGTATTCTTTCGGGTCAAGTTTTAATTTATAATTTTCGAAAGCGTAACTCTTACTGTAATCCAGTTTTTCATTCATTAGTGGATCCGCCGAATCATAATCGTAAATGCTGGCGCATATATCCACACCTTCCGCCGCGAGCGCAATATCATAACTGTCGGTAGCACTACACATCGCAAATAAAAAACCACCGCCAAAAACATACTCGTTTATTTTTTTCGCTACCGCCAATTTCAACTGCGATACTTTGCTAAAACCATATTTACGGGCAATCGTTTCGTTTTCCTTTACTTCCGCCTGATACCATGGCGCATTATGAAACTGCGCATAAAATCGTCCGTATTGTCCTGTAAAATCTTCGTGATGCAAATGCAACCAGTCGTATTCGCTTAGTTTACCATTGAGTAATTCCTCATCGTAAACAACATCATAAGGAATTTCGGCATACGTTAAAACTAAGGTAACGGCATCATCCCATGGTTGTTTGGTTTTGGGTGAATAAACTGCGATACGTGGGGCTTTTTCCAATTTAACGGCATCCATATTCACCTCCGCATTCGCAATTTCTGCGAGAATGGCATTCGATTGTGCATCTGAAATAACTTCATAGTTCACACCGCGAATCAAACACTCATTGCTTACCGGTTTCGCGTTTTGAATCATAAAACTTCCGCCACGGTAATTCAACAACCATTGTATTTCTAACTCACCCTTTAAAGCCCAATAAGCAATACCGTAAGCTTTCAAATGATTTTTCTGAGTTTCATCCATGGGAATGAGAATATAAGAGGCCGATAATTTATTCCCCAGAAGAAACAATAAAAGGAATATGGAAGTCAAACGTTTAATCACGTAATAAATTTAAGAAATTGGTGTCAGTTTTGTAACTATACCTCAATAATTTCATTATTTTTAACTAAGAAATGAAACGCTATTTTAAACTTTCGCTTGTATTAATTATCCTCTCGGCCATTTTGTGCACCGAATGCAAAACACGTAAAGACTGCGGAGGCCGTCGTAAGAAAAAAATAATGACGCAAATGGGCGGCTATATGTAATCTTATTTTACCGTAAAGAAAGTACTAAATGGCATTCTATTGGTGATGGATTTACCCAAGGTAGCTTCATCGGCATATTCCAATTCGTCTCCAACAGCAATACCTCGGGCTATGGCCGATAAATCAACGCTCAATGGTGCAAGCTTTCTGTAAATGTAAAACGAAGTTGTTTCACCTTCCATGGTGGCATTTAAGGCAAGTATAACTTCCTTTACCTCTCCTGCTCCAACACGATTCACAAGTGTTTCAATATTGAGTTGACCGGGACCAACACCTTCCATAGGCGAAATCAAACCGCCCAGCACATGGTATTGTCCGCGAAATAAACCCGTACTCTCAATCGCCATTACATCACGGTAATCCTGAACCACGCAAATAATACTTTTATCGCGGGTATTATTGGAACATACTTCACATGTTTCGTCCTCACAAATATTATGACAGCTCACGCATAATTTCAAATCGGTTTTTAAAAGCTGAATGATGTTGGAT
>CAYQDP010000634.1:0-1619 GCA_964416235.1 uncultured Flavobacteriaceae bacterium
CGAATAGCGAAAACGCAATGAAATGGCGCATTAAACGCGAAACGAATGATCAATTACGTCAGCGCTTCGTTAACCAAACAGTTCCACAAGTTGAATATTTAGGATTAACTGTTCCAGATGCAAATTTAAAATGGAATGAAGCCAAAAAAGGATATGATTTCAGCGAACCTGATTGGGTAGAATTTAAAAATGTAATCAGTGGCAATGGTCCGTGCAACAAAGAACGTTTAGGAGCGCGCGTAAAAGCACACAAAGAAGGTGCTTGGGTACGCGAGGCTGCAGCGGCTTATGCAAAAAAGCAAAATCAATCCATTGCAGCATAAATTTTATACTTAACAAAAAATTAAATTAATTACGATTATGAGCGATACACAAGGACCACTTTGGGAAGTATTTGTACAAAAGAAAGCAGGGCAACCATTTGTTCATTGCGGCAGTTTACATGCATTCGATAAAGAAATGGCTTTACAAAATGCACGCGATTTATATACACGCAGAAATGAAGGCATGGCACTTTGGGTTGTTCCATCATCTGCAATAACAGCAAGCAGTCCCGAAGATTTAGGTTCATTTTTTGAACCTGCCAATGATAAAGTTTATCGTCATCCTACCTTTTATCAAATTCCGGATGCAATCGGACACATGTAATTTGAATTAACAGAATTGTAAAAATGAACAACCTATTTACATATACCTTAAGAATTGCCGACAACACATTGGTGCTTGCGCAAAGATTAAGTGAGTGGACCGGACACGGACCTTTTTTAGAAGAAGATTTAGCGTTAACAAACGTCGCTCTGGATACTTTTGGAACCGCTACGTCTTTACTCGAATACGCTGCACAGATTGAAGAAAAAGGAAGAAGCGCGGATGATTTAGCTTATTTCAGAAACGAGAGAGAATTCACCAATGTATTACTGGTTGAACAACCCAATGGCGATTACGCTAAGACAATTATCCGCCAAATCTTTGTTGATCATTTTAATTTATTGTTCTACTCTGAACTGGCTAAAAGCAAAGATGAAACATTGGCAGGCATTGCACAAAAAGCAATTAAGGAAGTAACTTATCATGTTCGTCATAGCTCGGCTTGGGTTGTCCGTTTTGGTGACGGCACCGAAGATAGTCACAACAGAGCACAAGATGCAGTGAATGAATTATGGCGTTTTACCAATGAGTTATTTGAAATGGATGAAGTAGAAAATAATTTAGTAAAAGAGGGCATTGCTGTTAATACGTCTATATTAAAAGAAAAGTGGGAAAAACAAATTACTGAATTACTCACTAAAGCTACCTTAAAAAAACCTGAAAGTGCTTTTATGCAAACCGGCGGAAGAAAAGGAATGCATACAGAACATTTAGGCTACTTACTTTCTGAAATGCAAACTGTACCGAGAATGTTCCCTAATGCTAAATGGTAATTGAAATGAAAAGTTTTTTTTGTATAACAATTCTTTCTTTGTGCTTTTTAATTGGAAATGCTCAATCGGAAGAGATAAACTTAAACGTAACACGCAAACAATTAAAAGACGCGAAGGTGTTTTCAGATTTAGTTCCAAACGTCGATAAAAATTGCAAGATCAAAAATTGCATGTATGGTATGGTGGTAAATGGAAATT
>CAYQDP010000635.1:0-1609 GCA_964416235.1 uncultured Flavobacteriaceae bacterium
CTTTCCGAATTTCGGTAAACGCGTAATCGCATTTTCGATGTTGCCGCTTTCATTACGTGCCGGAATAACTACCGTTGTAGAATATTTTTGACTGTACACGTTTTCATCATTCTCCGGTAATGGTTTAGCAAAACTGTAAATGTTTAAGCTAAAGAAACGGAAGAATGGAAATTTCGCTAAGTATTTATTTAATATAAATGACAGAATAGGGAAGAAGACCGGGAAAATGAGTCGCTTTGAATTACGGTACACATCAAATCCCGATACGAATAATAAATTATTAATATCGCGCGAATTTAACCAGTTCTGTAAAGGCGTTTTCTTTTTCAAACCAATCAACTCCGCGAATTTTATCACCGGTTCCCACAATGAATTGTAAAATTGTACAATCACTTTGGTATTTGGGTGACAAACTTTTTTTACCTGTTCAAATACATTCTGAATATCGTCGACAAAACCAATAAGATTACTGATGATGACTAAATCAAATTTTTCATTCAGGGTAATGTTGTTGGCATCCATTACCATAAATTCAATAGTCTTATCGCTATGTTTTTCTTTCGCCCAGGCAATCATTTCTTCACTGAAATCTATTCCCACTTTACGTTTGCCATCAATGCCTGCCAACAAATCACCGCTGCCGCAACCAATTTCCAATACACTGCTGTCTTCATGCGAGAAGTATTTGCTGTAATTGGTAATTTCTTTCCAGTAATATGCACTAATGCCGCGTTTTTTACGCGCTTTAGCCAATGTATCAAAATATGTTTTCTTGTCGCTCAACGTTTATTGCTTTTCTAATACAACCGTACAAAACAGTCCGATTTGACGGTTCAAAGGTGATAATAATTTTTCTAATCCTTTAAAAAATCCATACATAAAATAAGGCACCATGGCACTGCGGGAAACGCCGCCACTCAAAACGTACATAAATGGCGAGTGGTATTTTATGCTCACAATTTTTAATTTGGGAAAATCCTTCCTGAATTTCTCTAAATCTCGCTCGAAATAAATGTAAGGTAAGGCCTGGTTAGAGTTACTTAATGGGTTACCGGGTTCAATTTCGCGCGGACCATCCTCCACAAAAGGTTCATGATGGAAGCGCTTGTAAATAAATCGTCCCAATGCCGAATTAGCGGGCTCTACCATCACCACTTTTCCGCCTTTTACCAAAGTGCGTTCTGCTTCCTGTAAAAATAAATAGGGTTTAGGAATGTGATGAAAAACATTCAGCATCATAATGCAGCCCAATTCATTTTCACCGTAAGGCAATTGCTCAGCACTAAACACTTTATCTACTACCGGTAAATCCAATATGTCGGAGGTAATAACTTCAGGGAATTCTTCTTTCAGAAAACCGCCACCGGATCCAATTTCTAAATACTTTCCATTGTTTACCGATTTGGCAACGCTCATAAATTCTTTATACCAGTCTTGATACAAACGTTTCAAAAATGGTTTATTCAGAATAATGTCACGATGTGCCAGGGTGGTGCGAGGGTCATCCAGACTAAAACCTATGTCGTATTTTTTAAACATTACGGTATACAAAAATATTAAAGTAATGTTCTTCGCCCAGAGGTTCCAGTTGTTGAACTTTCTCTAAGCT
>CAYQDP010000636.1:0-1607 GCA_964416235.1 uncultured Flavobacteriaceae bacterium
GTTTTAATACACCGGTGAATTTTATGTTTTTAATTTCTAATTTCTGAGCAAGATTCTTTGCTGCACTTAATTGTTCTGCTTCTCCGCCGATGACAACAAAATCGAAATCTAATCCCCGCTCTTGAAGTTTTTTTATTACATTGAAAGTTCCAGTAATATTCTTTTCCCTTTCCACTAATGAAGAAACATGTAGAAGTTGAATGCGAGTATTTGTTTTTTCAGCAGGTTTAAAAATGGTTGTATCTACAACATTATAAATTAATTCGAATTGTCCGTTTAAACCATGTGCAAGCATCGCTTGCTTCTGAGGTTCGGAAACGTACCAGATTTTCTTTGCATTTGCAATCGCCGCTTGCGTTGTACGTTTAAGAATTCTCCCCTTATAATTTCCATCCTGCTTTAAATAACCACTCCAATGCTCAAGAATTGTATGCTCGGCGTTAAAAGCCTTTTTATACAAATTAAGTACTAATGCAACAGGAAAGATTACATTTACCTGAATTGCTTTCACTCTTATTCTTTTAACTTGTAAATGTTTAATTAATTGCCTGTGTGCTTTTTTAAATTTTATGAATTGGAAGAAAGAAGTGAGTGGTTTAATTGTGAAAAAAGCTTTTGAATAACATACTCGGTATTCAGTCAAATTTTCATTCACGATTGTTTCCTCAATCTCACCGGAAGATTTTTGATTGGAACTATACACATATACCACAACAACTTTTTGAAATTGTGACAAGGCAACGGCGTGATTGCGAATAAAAATACCGTGGGTTGGATTTGATTCAACAGGATACCACGACGTTAAAAAAAGTATGGCGTCTTGCTGGTGTGACATTAAAGAAAAAGGATTACTCCAAGTTAACTGTTGACTTTAAAGTAAACAACGAAAGGTTATCATTGATTTTAAAGAAGCCGGAACCTAATTTATTCCCGCTCTTCATTGCAATAGTAATAAAGCCTAAACCCGCACCACCCTTTTCACTTAGTTCATTTTTCTCTAAGTGTTCCATGTAATAGGTTTTAAGTGCAGCAGGATCCTCAAAAGAGTTAAGCCTCTCTACGTCGGCCGTTAGTTTAGGAATGTTTGAATTAGCAACAATGTTCGCGGTGATAATCTCAACCTTGGAAGCGCCTTTGCTTAAAATAAAATAATTATGTTGGTGACCATGCGCATCCTTTCCGCCGTGAATCAGCATGTTTTG
This sequence comes from uncultured Flavobacteriaceae bacterium, assembly GCA_964416235.1. Lineage (GTDB taxonomy): Bacteria > Bacteroidota > Bacteroidia > B-17B0 > Aurantibacillaceae > JAHEYG01. The sequence goes on from CAYQDP010000636.1 coordinate 1,203, forward strand.
CAATGCCTCTACCGATATGAAAAATATTTTTTTGAGTGGTCCTTTAGCAATAGCCATGGAAGTTACCTTTTCTTCAACTTCCGTTTCTAAACGACTAATGGTATCAACATTAAGCACACCGTCGTAAGCAAGCAACACTTCACTACCCGCTTCTTTTAGCGAGTCCATGGTCTTTAAAAAATGACTTTTAAAAAACGTTTCTTCTGTATGTGTTACCTCACTCAACTTATTTAAACAATCCGTTTAATTGGCTATCTATTAATCTTATTACTTTACCTAAGTCTTCTTTGTTTTCATTGAAGTTGATATCATCAACATCTACGATCAATATTTTACCTGCTTCATAAGTAGAAGCCCAGGCTTCATATCTTTCATTCAATCTCTTCAAATAATCTAAACGAATTG
>CAYQDP010000637.1:0-1606 GCA_964416235.1 uncultured Flavobacteriaceae bacterium
CTACGAGCCAAAAATTTCAGAGAATATTTCAAATGCTGGTGGCGTAAGTGGTTCTAAAACCTATAATTATTTAATCATTCCACGCGAGGCAGGAGAGTTTACAATTGGCGGATTGGATTTCAGTTATTTTGACGCGGAAAAAAAGAAGTATGTTACAATTCCTTCCGCTGAAATGAAAATTACCGTTACGCCGGGTGATGGTAAAGGGGATGCCGCTGCAAAAGTCTTTGATCATTTAAAGCATGAAGTAAAGGAAACTGAGAATGACATCCGTTATATTAAGAAGGGAGATTTACTTTTAGCACGAAATGAATCTGAGTTTTTTAATTCTAGCACGCATATTTTATTAATGGTATTACCATTGTTATTGTTTGCCGGTGGAATGAGTTATCGCTCGTATTACCTCAAGCGTAACAGCGATGTGGTGGCAGTAAAGGGACGAAAAGCAGCTGCTGTTGCAAAGAAGCAATTGGTGAATGCGGAAAAGCAAATGAAGCAAAATAACAAGGAATTGTTTTATACAGAAGTCATTAATGCTATCAATCATTACTTAGGAAATAAATTTAATATTGCGGTGGCTGATTTATCAAAGGAAAACATTGGTAAGGAATTAAATCAACGCATGATAAAACCTGATTTACAAAATAAATTATTCGATACTATCAATGTGTGTGAAATGGCGAAGTATGCACCAGGAGCAGTAAGTGGTGATTTACAAAAGGTATATAATGATACTGTGGAATTAATTTCTGAAATGGAAAGCGAATTGAAAAATGCATAAGGTTATTTACATATATTTCTTTGTTTGTCTTACTGCTTTACAAGTAGCGGCACAAGTGGATAATGCGGATTTGGATTTTGTCATTCAGGCTGAAAAATTTTATGAAGTAAAGAATTATAAGAAGGCGATTGAAGCTTACGAGAAACTTTCTTCCAAGGGTTATAGCTCATGGCGATTGTATTATAATTTGGGAAACGCTTATTATAAAAACAATCAATTAGGCAAGGCAATTTATAATTATGAAAGAGCCAAAAAAATAGATCCTAAAAACGAAGATGTTTTGAATAATATCACTTTGGCCTATTCTAAAACCGTGGATAAAATTGAAGTGAAGGAGAACTTTTTTGTGAATGCCGTAAAAACAAATGTCTTAAGTTCTTTTTCAACTACCACTTGGGCCTGGTTCACTGTTGGTTTAAGTGCTTTATTGTTTTTGTTTTTGTATTTGTTTTTCGCCGGACCAACCACCGTTATTCGCAGGGCATCTTTCTTTGTTTCCATCGTTTTGGTTGTGGCTTTCTTTATTGTTTATTTCCTTGGTAAGTCTGCAGTGAATGCGAAAGTTCAAACAAGCTTTGCGGTGATTACAACGCCGGTAGTTAAAATTTTTCCTGAACCATCTGCAACATCGGTTTCAAAATTCAGTTTGCATGAAGGTACACGTGTTAAAATAATGGAATTTAATGCGGATTGGATTCTCATAAAATTGGAGAATGGGAATGAGGGTTGGTTAAAAACCAATGATGTGGGGGTATTTTAATATTCTATTTCGCAGAATTAAACAGATTCCTTATTTTTATAATTATTAAAGGAAGTCTGTGAACT
>CAYQDP010000638.1:0-1605 GCA_964416235.1 uncultured Flavobacteriaceae bacterium
GTAATATTTTTTACCTTCTGTGTCCCATACAAAAACACCTTCTCCACGCTCAAGCACCACCGGTAAAGGATGGTAATTATGAGCACCGTGTTTATCTTCTAAATCAATTAAATATTGTCCTTTTGTAGTGGTTTGCATCTCGGTAATCATTTGGTAAACTATTTACACAAAGATACAAAATATGAGCCTGATAAAAAAACGCCTTAGTTAGTGGTTTTCGTATTGGAAGAAGTACTTTCTTTAGGTTTTAGGAAACGAAACGCAACACCAATTCCAAAGTTATAGCCTAATCCCGACCATTTAGCAAGCACTTCATTATTAAAATTAACGTAATTGGTTGTTAAATTGTTATACTTCACAAATGGCATACCTAAGTCGAATTGAAATGCAAAACGTTTAATGTAAATTTTAGGAGTTAGATGTAAATCGAAGTAAAGTCCGCTCCCGTATACTTCAGTTTCTGAAATATCATTGAAAACCAGATTTAATTTTGAACCACCAATATTGAATCCAAGTGCTAAATCCAACACTTTGTTTTTTACGGCATGAAAATTTACAGTAGCCATATAATCTAAAGAAGTATGATACGGATCTTTTCCTGTTGTTTTATCCGCTTCCGCGAAGTAACGATTAAACTTTGCGCGTACACCAATACCTAAACGATCCAAAACACCATATTCAAGTCCAAATGAAAAATTTCGGTTAGCCGCTTTGTCTTCGGTCGTAGTGTCTTGCCCACTACTTTTTAATTGATAATAATATTTCGTGTTATAAATGTCAATTCCCAATTTAGCATCAAAGACTAGCGAGTTTTTGTGGAATGATTGGGAGTAGCTTAAAAAATAAATTGCTGAAGCAATTACGGTTAAAAAAATCTTTTTCATAGGTTAAAATGCGTCGTTAATGTCTTCGATGTCGTTACGTTTAATGATGTCGTTATTACCTTCTTCTATATTATCCCAGTTTTTTGACTGAACCGTTTTGGTAGGACTATTACTTAAGAAGTCATTATTTTGTTCTAACGGTTTGTTACTAGCTCCCTGATAAAAAGTATCCTGACCTTCGTTATAATCCAAATCAGCAAACTTAGCATATTGTCCGATGAAACGTAGTTTCACGGTTTCTAAAGCGCCGTGACGGTTTTTTGCAATGATTACTTCAGCACGGCCACGAGTAGGTTCATTGTTTTCATCCACTTCTAGACCGTAATATTCCGGACGGTAAATAAACATTACCATATCCGCATCTTGCTCAATAGCGCCCGATTCACGAAGGTCACTTAGTTGAGGACGTTTACTTCCGCCGGGGCGATTTTCTACCTGACGACTTAACTGAGAAAGAGCAATAATTGGAATTTCTAATTCTTTTGCTAAACTTTTTAATCCACGGGAGATGGTGCTAATTTCTTGTTCACGATTTCCTTTTCCATCCGGACCACCACTCATTAACTGAAGGTAGTCGATGATGATTAATTCAATCTTTTGATTTTCCTTTAATCGACGCGCTTTAGCACGCAATTCAAAAATAGAAAGTGCAGGAGTGTCATCAATGAAAAGTGGAGCAGTTGCTAATTTTTTAATACGTTCATTTAATTGAACAAACTCA
>CAYQDP010000639.1:0-1603 GCA_964416235.1 uncultured Flavobacteriaceae bacterium
CATTTTGCTTTTTTTGGCAACAGCCATTTCTAATGCTCAAACCATTTCAGAATCTAACTTAAAAAAACATATAAGCTTTTTAGCTTCCGATAATTTACACGGAAGAGGTACCTCAACCGACGATGAAAAAAAAGCTGCTGACTATATCGCGAAAGAATTTAAAAAGTATGGACTTACTCCCGGCAATTCAAATTCTTATTTTCACGAATTTACTTTCCGTAAAAATTTAAATCCACACGACACTTCTACTTCTAACATTCCTGAAAGAAAAGGCACGAATGTGATTGGCTTTCTTGACAACAAGGCGCCTCTTACGATTGTAATTGGTGCGCATTATGATCACTTAGGATTGGGTCACGATAAAAATAGTTTGGATGCAAATCCTACCGGAAAAACACACAATGGTGCCGACGATAATGCCAGCGGAACCGCCGGCGTATTGGAATTGGCGAATTATTTTTCATCGAACAAAACCACAGAGAAATTTAATTTTCTTTTTATGTGCTATTCAGGTGAAGAACTTGGATTAATTGGCTCCAAAAAATGGTGTGATAATCCTACCTACCCTCTTGAAAAAATCAATTACATGTTGAATATGGATATGATTGGACGATTGAACGACAGCACTCAAAAATTAATTATTTACGGTGTTGGAACCTCTCCGGTTTGGGTACCAATGATTGATAGCATCAAATCCCCATTGAGAATTAAAAAAGACAGCGCAGGTATTGGTCCGAGTGATCAAACTTCCTTTTATTTAAAAAACATTCCGGTGTTACATTTCTTTACCGGTCAGCATAGCGATTATCACAAACCAAGTGATGACGCAGATAAAATAAATTACAAAGGCGAAGTAAAAGTGCTGGAATACATGTTACGCATTATTAAAAACACTGAAAACATAGACAAGCTTTCATTCTTAAAAACTAGAAATCCCGAGAATAGCAAAGGCGGATTTAAAGTTACTATGGGAATTATGCCTGATTACACTTTTGAAGGAAAAGGATTACGTGTTGATGGTGTTAGTGACGGAAAACCTGCAGCAAAAGCAGGTGTTCAAAAAGGTGACTTAATTATTCAATTAGGAGAACATGCCATCAGTAATGTAAAAGAATACATGAGCGCATTAGGCAGTTTTAAGAAAGGTGATACAACAAAAGTAAAAGTAAATCGCGAAGGAAAAATAATTGAGTTGGATGTTACGTTTTAATTAAACGCCTACCATTTCTTGTTTTTCAAAATCCCACACCTTTAATTTAAAGCAGGCTATAATATCTTTTGGCTTAAGAGAAGTCTTTTTTGCATTTTGTAATTCAGGCAAAGCTTTCATTACTTCAGGTAAACGATAAAACGGAATACGTGCATTCATGTGATGCACGTGATGATAACCAATGTTTGCTGTTACCCAATGCCAAAAAGGGTGTAAGTCCATAAAGCTTGATGAGTCTAGCGCAGCTCCTTCATAAGTCCATTCTTCATTACCAACAAACTTAACCCCTGGAAAATTATGCTGCGCATAAAATAAGTAAGCGCCCAAGGCTCCTGAAATAAAACGGGGAAGAATACTGAACAAAATTAAGCCTTGCCAGCCAAAGAAATATAA
>CAYQDP010000640.1:0-1597 GCA_964416235.1 uncultured Flavobacteriaceae bacterium
CTGAAACATTTTATCGTATTTTTTATCGGTAAACAGAATGTCACAATTTGAAAATTCAAATTTATCGCTATCCTTTACTGAGCTTTTATAATCGATAATACGTAAACTTCCTTCAAACATATCCATTCTATCAGCCTTACCTTTGATAAAAACTTCTGTTTCCTTTTCATTCAAAAACACTTTTACACTCGCTTGCATTTCTTTTTCGAGTGCTTCAATTGTAAATGAATTAAATTCCGAGTTATTGATTTGGTCACTATCAAAATCCAAGAGCTTTTCTACATAAACCTTTAATACATTCTGTTGTAACAGGTTTTTACCCATAAAGGCTTCCGACTTTGAAAAATAATTTAAAAAGGCATTCTCAACCGAAATTGATATCAGCGGCTTTATTGATTTAATCAATTCAGGACTTACTTCTTGCTTGATATATGGTGCATACAATTTTTCCAATGCTTCATGCAGAATTGAACCAAAGGTGTTCGCCTCTGCCGATTCTTCCAGTTCTTGAGGTTCGACTAAACCAGCACCATAACGAAAATAAAACTTTAAAGCGCAATCTTTATACGTGATTAAGGAAGATGGTGATAAACCTTTGTATTCGCTTCCGCTTAAGGCTTTACTCAATATTCTTTCAAGCGCTTCACCACGTTTTGGGATGTTAATCTTATACTCTTGCTTTTCGAAATCTAAATTACTTTGAGCGATGTATTCCTTTATGTTAATTTCAGGGTTATAGTTGGTCATTTCAAATTGCAACTGACTCACAAAACGACTTTTTTCACCCTTACCGAAAGTATCTGTTTCGGTATCGTAAGTAATGTAACAGTTTTTTGCGCGTTGTAATAATCGATAAAAGTGATAGGCATAAATAGCATCTTTATCGGCGTAAAGAGGCAATCCGAAATGTCGTTTTAAATCGTTTGGAATAAAAGAGTTTATTGATTTACCGGACGGTAGAACCCCTTCGTTCACCGAGACAAAAATCACATTTTCAAAATCGAGTGTGCGTGTTTCCAAAACTCCCATGATCTGTAATCCTTTAAGTGGTTCTCCTAAAAACGCAGCAGATGAAGAACCAACAATCTGATTAAATAAAATGCGGAAAGATTTCAAACTATCGAAATACGGAAATTTGTGTACGAAGTCGTTTACTCTATTAAAATTGCGGATTAACACTTCCAAATACTCAAGCTCAATACTTTTAAACGAATTAAGTTCTGTATTTAAGTAATGACTTTTCACTTGCTTTAGAATAGCGTCAATTTGAATGGCAGCCTCTCTTGCACCTAGCCATGGTTTAAACAAATCTGCAATTTTAGGATAATCACTGCCAAATAATTCTTGCAGTAGTTTAGGAGAAATAAAAGCGTAATTTTTTTCAAGAATGCGATGTATGACATAATTCAGAGTTTTTATATCGTGGATTAAGGCATATTCAGCAAAAAAATTATGGCGCAACAGACTTAAAAAATCCTTGTAATACAGCGTTGGATTTTGACGGTTTTGATTTTCAAAAGCCATTTGTGTTTTTAGCAGTCCGTCAATAAAACTAAAAGGAGATGTGTATTTTAAAGGATACTCCATCGTAATATTC
>CAYQDP010000641.1:0-1586 GCA_964416235.1 uncultured Flavobacteriaceae bacterium
AGAAAAGGATAATATTATTAAGTCTGTTTACAGTGGCAGTTATCACTTCATCATTCATTTTTAAATCCAATACTCAGGAAGAAAAAGGATTAACCCTTGAGCAATACAATGAAAAGATTGCCAACAAGGAGAAAATTGTTTTGGTTTATTTTAATGCCGATTGGTGTGTGCCATGCATAAAATTAAAACCAGTGATTGAGCAAATTGAGATAGAGGAAAAAGAGAAAGCATTTGTTTTAAAGCTAAATGTTGATGACAATAAAGATATTGCAACACACTTTGAAATAAATACACTTCCTCAGTTTTACATTTACCGTAATGGTAAAATAGCCTGGCAGTTTACAGGTATCTTAACCAAAAAAGAACTTTCTGATAAGATTAATCTTTACAAGTATCAGTAAATTTATTTTAGGGTACTGACCTAAATCATTTTTATTTATTGCCGATTACATCACCTTTGGTAGGTAAAATTTATTATTATGCCTATCTATCAAAAACAAGGTATTATCCCAAATAAGCGACACGTTGTGTTCCGCAGTAAAAAAGGCGATTTATACCATGAAGAACTTTTCGGTACGGAAGGTTTTTCCAGTACTTCATCATTAGTGTATCACTTAAATCCTCCAACAATGGTGAAGGAATTAGGTAAACCACATTGGGCACGACCGGAAGCAGCGATTGAAGATAACCTGAAAGCATTGAGTTTTATGGGTTATGATGTTGAACCGGAGAAAGATTACATACAAAGTCGAAAAGTTTTTTTCTTCAACGATGATATGCAGATTGGTATTGCTGCTCCAACAGATAGTATGGAAGAATATTTCTTTAAGAATGCGGATTCCGATGAAATGTTATTTATCCATAAAGGAAGCGGACGATGCAAAACAATGTATGGTACAGTAGATTTTGAATATGGAGATTATGTAGTTATTCCGCGCGGAACAGTTTATAAGCTGGAATTCGATACCAAAGAAAATAAAATATTATTCGTTGAATCACACAGTCCTATCAGAACGCCTAAACGTTACCGCAATGAATTCGGTCAACTTTTAGAGCACTCTCCATTCTGCGAGCGCGATTTTAAATTACCTTATAATTTTGAAACTCATGATGAGCATGGTGATTTTAAAATCATGATTAAGAAGCGTGGATTGATTTATCCATATGTTTATGACACACATCCATTTGATTTGATTGGGTGGGATGGATACAGTTATCCTTATGCATTCTCCATTTTTAATTTCGAGCCAATTACCGGACGAATTCATATGCCTCCTCCAATTCATCAGCAATTTGAAGGAAGGAATTTCGTGATTTGTTCATTTGTGCCTCGTTTATATGATTACCATCCTGAGGCTATTCCTGCACCTTATCACCACAGTAATATTGATGCCGATGAAATTCTTTATTATGTAGATGGTGATTTCATGAGCCGCAATAATATTCAACAAGGACAATTCACCTTGCATCCCGCAGGTATTCCTCACGGTCCGCACCCGGGTGCAATTGAAAGAAGTATCGGCAAGAAGGAAACAAAAGAGCTGGCAGTAATGATTGATCCGTTTAATCCATTAAAAATTACTACC
>CAYQDP010000642.1:0-1584 GCA_964416235.1 uncultured Flavobacteriaceae bacterium
ATTATTTAAACACAAAGCTATACCTGAAGAGTCTCTCAATTCCTTCCTCATTTTAAGTGCCATCAGTTGGAAATCGAGTCCTAATTTCAAATTTCCTTGTCCGCTATAAACACTCCCAATATTGCCGTAACAACCGGCAATTCCGAATTTATCATCAATTAGTTTATAATACCTCAGACTTTTAAAATAATAATACAAGGCTTGGTTGGGATCATTATTTTCTCGAATGAAATAACCCTTATTATTATAATAGGCCGCTAAACAAGCCGTGTAAAAATCAAATAAGTACGTTCCGTTTTTCTCTGATTTCAAATTCGATTGAGCTAACTCACCTAATTGATCGTTAAAAGCAGGCCATTCATTATCATCTGCATTCTCAGAAAGAAAAAACAAAGCCTGACATCGAACGGTATCATGTTTGGCGTTTTTAAGCACTGTTTTAACCGAATCAATATTTTGGGCAAATGAAAAACAGGCACTAATACCTAAGTAAATGCTTAGAAATAATTTTATTGTTTTAATGTGCTTCATTCACTATTGCGATAATTAAAGAGGTTCAACTGCATTTACCATTTCCATTAATTCTCTTTCATTGGTAGAGTTTAATGCATTCATACTTTCCTGCCATGCATAAAAAACATAGATGCGTCCTTCATGTTTAGCCTGGAAGCGAATCACCTCGAATGATTTCGATTTTGATTTGAGATCGGTAAAATTGGATTTACGCTTTTCAAAAGAAAAACTTTTGTTGGTGGTTTTGTCGTACTTAATTACATTTTCGAAATGAAGGCTGCCAACATTTAACCGCTTGGTTGAATCTAATCCGCTTACTGTACTTGGATAAACTACCACATGCATTTTTCCGTCTTTATGCGGTTTGCTAAAAGCAACGCCTGCACATTTACAATAGGCGCTGTTTCCATCTTCCCAAGGCGACATTCCCCCAAATTCTTCAGCGCTCCAATTTTCGGGGAGCGTATACTTTAATTGCAGGTTTTTAGATTTAACTGCCTTCTGCGCATGAAGCGAAACGGATACAAGAAGTATTAGAACAAAGCTGAATTTTTTCATAGTAAGGGTTGTTAGCAGAGTTAAATATATTAAAAATGGTAAAATCCCCCTTAATTTGTAGTATCTTTGTGAAAAGTTCTTTGAACGGGATTATGGTTCTGAAATTCATCATTCAAAATTCATAACTTATAATTCTAAATGGGCCCGACCGGTTTTGACAGTGAGCGCGGTGGGTAAGTAAGCATGTAGTGCGTTGTGGATATGGCACTTTAATCCTAATTCTCAAAACTATAATTGGCGAAGATAATTCTTACGCTATGGCTGCTTAATCAACTCAGTTGATTCGGCCTTTGCAAACTCAGTAGCGTTTCTGCTTAGCGATTGAGACCTTGCATCATAAAATAGCAGGTTGTTTTAGTGATGATGTTATCTAAAGCAATATTAGCATCTAAGTTTAGCTTTGGTTTGAATTTATGCCTGGGTTAAATCGAAAATTAAATAAGTTCTAAACGTGTAGAAAGCTTATCAACTCCTTATTTGGACCAGGGTTCGAATCCCTGCGGGTCCACAGAT
>CAYQDP010000643.1:0-1581 GCA_964416235.1 uncultured Flavobacteriaceae bacterium
GAATAATATTTTTTGCCAAATCTGGATTTGTTTCTTTTGCATTTGTATAAATTGGAAGGAAAAATTGTAGTGGTAGAAACGACTAACCCTGTTCCTTTCGGCTCTGAAACTTATGTGATGGGATTGAAAAATGAAGAGGGGAAAATGAAAGTAGCGCAACGTGAGAACTCCGTAATCTTATTAGAAGATAACTACGAACAAAAGTACGCGGGCTTCGATCCTGAAAGCGAAGAAAGTTACATCATAATGAGCAATTACACGTCTGCTTACGTGATTCAAAGTGCTAATCTGGCTTTAAAAATTCAGTCGGAGTACGCGAGCAAAGCCGGACGCGTTGATAAAGGGGTGCATCGTCAGAGTATTTGGGTATTGTGGCGGACCGCCATGCCAAGTGTATTAACCGAAATAGGTTTCTTAACGAATCCATTGGAAGAACAATTTTTAGGTTCGGAGAAAGGACAAAAATATGTAGCTGCTTCTATTTTCAATGGCTTCAGAAAGTTTAAAGATGAAGTGGAAGGAAAAAAGAAAGAATACAATGATGAATACGCGAACCTGGAGCCACTCGAAAATGAAAATTTAAAAGCAGGGAATACCGGTAAACCGGTGAAAGAAGAAAAAGACGATTATGCCGTTGAAGAAGAAAACGGAAATGGTAACGGTAAGGAAACCGCGGCAAAACCGGATAGTGCAAAAACAAAAACTCCTGAAAAAGAAATTGACCCGGCTGATTATACAACCAACGAAGAAACGGTAAAGCAAGAACCGAAAGAAGACAAGAAACCGGAACCTGAAAAAACACCAACTAAGGAAGTTGTAGTGAATGACCCTGACGAAAAACCGGAAAGCACGCCGGTAAAAATGGAAGGTAACACAGAAGACAAAATTGAGTTTAAAGTGCAATTTGCCAGCAGCGATGTGGAACTGAATTTAAAAGATGCCAAGTTTTCCGCGATTGAAAATGGCAGTTATTACAAGGTAGGAAGCTTTTATAAATACACTTCTGGCAACTTTAATAACGCGAACGATGCGTTTAAACATCAGGCTAAGTTGAGAGATGCCGGGTTTAAAGATTGTTTTGCGGTGGCTTTCAAAAACGGCACACGCATTGATTTAAAAGAAGCGAAAGCTCTTACTGAAAAGAAATAAATCAAACATAAATTATTTTTGACAAAAAAAGCCCTTCATTTCTGAAGGGCCTTTTTATTTGGGAGATATTATTTCTTCTTTCTTTGCTCTTGTTGTAATTGTTGTTGTTTCTTGGCCATCTCCTCTAACTTCTTCGAGAAACTTGAAACCTTAACAGGCTTTTTCATATTAGCATCAATCTCTGCACGAATCTTTTCATCCGATACCATTTTCTTAATAATCCAGTTTTGCAAGAAGGTAAACATGTTTGCTAAGAAATAATACCAGCTCAAACCTGCAGCGTAACTATTCATTACCGCTAAGAAAATCACCGGCATAAAATACATCATGAATTTCATGCCCGGCATTTGAGTACCTTGTTGAGGCGCCATCATGCTACTGTTCATATACGTATAAACAAGCGTAGACACGAACATTAATAAAGCAAATAAA
>CAYQDP010000644.1:0-1567 GCA_964416235.1 uncultured Flavobacteriaceae bacterium
GTGTGTTTTCTCGTTTAGGAATTCAAATGGAGCGCAGAGGTGATGATATTTATATTCCTAGTCAAAGCCATTACGAAATCGATACTTTCATTGACGGTTCTATCTTAACTATAGCTGATGCAATTTGGCCCGGATTTACCCCCGATTTATTAAGTATAGTTTTAGTTACAGCTACTCAAGCACGCGGAAATGTTCTTATTCATCAGAAAATGTTTGAGAGCCGATTGTTTTTCGTTGATAAATTAATTGATATGGGCGCACAAATTATTTTATGTGATCCGCATCGCGCTACTGTAATCGGATTAGATAAAAAAGTTCAATTGAAAGCTATTCAAATGGCGTCACCAGATATTCGTGCGGGTGTGTCCTTATTAATTGCAGCGATGAGCGCAAAAGGTAAGAGTACAATTTTTAATATTAATCAAATTGACAGAGGATATCAGAATATTGACGGAAGATTAAACGCTATAGGAGCAGAGATCATCAGAAAATAAAATGAAACTTAAAAAAGCATATTTGTTATTTCCACTAGCATTAGTGCTTCTTATTGCTTGTAAATCTAAAAAAGAAACAAGCAGTAATTCTACGAGCACTGATGTAAAGAAAGAAACTACAGTTACAACTGTTGAGGCTCCAGAGGGATTAAATCTTGGAAACAAAGCTCCGGAAATCGAATTAAATACACCACAAGGAAAAGTACTCAAGTTATCTTCGCTAAAAGGACAAATAGTGTTAATTGATTTTTGGGCCAGTTGGTGTCGTCCGTGTCGTCTCGAAAACCCATCACTGGTTGTTGCTTATAATGTTTTTAAAGATCAAAAATTTAAAGGCGGAAAAGGTTTTACTATTTACAGTGTTTCATTGGATAATAATAAAGAGGCATGGCAGCAAGCTTTATTGAATGACGGATTGGTATGGAACAACCATGTTGGTGATTTAGGTGGCTGGAATAATTCAGCAGCACTTAAGTATGGTGTATATGCCATACCAACTAATTTTTTAATTGATGGTAATGGAATCATTGTTGCAAAAGCATTACGCGGTGATGATTTACATAAAAAGTTGGAGGAGCTAAGAATTAAAGAGTGATAATTCGTGCGCTTAAAATATGTATTGTTTGTTTTGTGTTTTCTGCAAAAGCGCAAACACCTAATACTATTTTAAAGCCGGGTGATGCAACTCCTGCACTTATTTTATATAATAATCAAAATACACAACAAAGTATTTCCTTTCCATATATCAATAAAGTTGTTTTACTGCATTTTTGGTCTTCGAGTGTAAGTAAATCAAAACCTTTTATCCCGCGCTTACTAGATATTCACGAGCGTTACAGCACTGCCGTTTATCGTAATGCCGACGGATTTGAAGCATTTACCATTGCCGTACAAAGTGATAAAACTGCCTGGAATGAAGATATCGCGAACATGAAAATGGAAGGTGTGAGTAATCTCATTGCGCCTCGCGGGTATAACGATTTATCAATACGAAATTTTAAAATCACCCAACTGCCCTTAACTTTATTAATAAATGAAACCGGACAGGTCTTAATGGTGAATCCAACTCAATT
>CAYQDP010000645.1:0-1559 GCA_964416235.1 uncultured Flavobacteriaceae bacterium
TTTATTGAATTGGAATCCTGTATTGGTAATATGCTGATCTTCTTTGCCATTTGCAGTTGTATTATTTAAACTAAAAACATTTCTAATTTCTTCTTCCACTTTTCATTTTCGGGCATCACTTTATTTTGAAGCTTGTAAAACTCAGGGCTATGGTTATGATGAATCAAATGACATAATTCATGCACAATTACATAATCAATACATTTTACCGGTGCTTTTATTATTTCCGGATTTAAAATGATTTTTTTGTTTGGAGTACAGCTTCCCCATCTTTTCTCCATTCTTCTTACCACTAATTTTGGGAATTCAATTTTATGCTTGCTAAACTTTGGAAGATTCTGTTCAATTCTCCAGTTAAATAAGCGTATTGCATGCTCTCTGTACCAATTGTCAAGTAAAAGCTTGGTATAGTTTATTTCTTCAGGTTTATCGGTATACACCGTTATATTCGCGCCATTCAGCTTAACCTCGTTGCGTTTACTTTTAGTTATTTTTAATCTGTATTGTCTTCCTGCATATAAATGAGTTTCTCCATTTACATATTCCCTTGCAGGAGTTTTTGGTAAATACTCACCAAAAAAGTTTCGTTGTTTTACAATCCATTTTGCCTTATTCTCAACTTTCTCTTTAATTTTATCAATAGGGGAGTTATAAGGTGCAGTTACTTTAACACCTAAATCAGGCGAAACAGTTATACCTAAAGATTTCCTATCACTATATTCTAATGAGAAATCAATTTTGGTTGTGCCGTAATCAATACTATGTTTGTTAACTAGATCACTCATAACGGTTCTTTGCAATTTCAATCGATTTGTCTATCAAGTCATTCAACTGTTTTGTCTCTATCTGAATATCATACTTGTCCTGTAAATCATAAATCATGTCATCAATTTCTTGTTTCATTTTATTAATAGTATCCTGCTTCATTTTCCAGTCAACTACAATATTTGATTTTATTATTGATTCGATATTTAGTCCCAATTCAACAGGAAGTTGTTTTAATGAATCATTGGTTATTGTAGATTTTAATATCTCCTTTGAGTTTCGATAAAACGCCTGTGCATTTTCACTATTCAGCAATTCACTTGGTGTATCACTATCTTTCTTATCTCGCACTGATTCCATAATCTCAGTCACGCTCTTTAAAAATTCAATGTCACTCAATCTTCTTAAAGAATACTCTTCGATAACTTCCTCAAGCATTTTGCTAAATTTTTTATAGAAAGCAGGGTCTTCACCCATTTTCTCATTAATTGTTTTAGCTGTCCTACTTGCAATTAAATCAGCTCTTGCAGCAGGGCTTGTATGTTGCTCAACTTCCTTTTCAAAGGCTGCTTTATCAAATATGTTAACCTGATTGGTTAATTGAATTACTTCATCACTTGTAACATGCGTGTTTATTAATTTCTGTATCTGCGTTTCGTATTGGCGATAATCAATGCCATCGCTGTAACGTGATTTTACTGATACTCGGAGTTTTAAAAAGAAACGTGCATCCTCAGTGTACTTATCGATAGTTTCTTGTGGTGTTTTTTCAATATACTCTACCGTTGATAAAG
>CAYQDP010000646.1:0-1556 GCA_964416235.1 uncultured Flavobacteriaceae bacterium
ATTAAACACAAATACTGTTACTGGAATGAGCACTTTTATTGAAGACGCAAAAACAGCAATAAATATTGAGCCAATAACTAGTCCTCCTGGATTTTCAGCACCAATCGAGACTAACAACACCATCTTTAATAAAAACTATATTGCAATTAAAATTAATACAGTTACCTTATCAGGTGATTTAGATGTAGATATTAAGGAAAATGTTTTTACTTGCCGTACAATAACATTTACGCCATCCAGCTGGCCAACAACATCAACCGTAACCCCAGGATTAAGGTCTGCTTCCAGCGGAACAGCTACAACAGGACTAACAGCACCGTATCCGCTGCAAAGTTTTTCTTATACAACTTGTCTGTCCCCTTATAGTGGTTTACCGTCTAATGCGGGAGTTAGATTAACGAATGTTTCTTATAGTACAAGTTACGTATATGGAGTTCAAATTGGAGAATCCAATTCCATTGATGACCAAACAGACTTCAATTTATTTGATGCGCTTGCATATGGCATTTATGCGGACGAAAGTAATGTAAGTGTAATAAACAATGTGTTTCAAAACACACGCCAGTACAATACTCCGCCTCCAAAACCAAAAACAAAGGGAGGTAGTGCAATTTACTATTATGTAAATACAGATTATTTCCGACAACTTAATCTAACCAATACTATAAGCTCTTATAGTTTAACGCCATCGGTTGGTAATCGTTTTTGGGATTGTCATAGAGCTGTTGATGCTACGAATGCCTATATTTTGAATATGGAATATGCGACCGTACGTAGTACTCAAAACACATCAGGTGGTACAGGCTTTTTAGCGGGTAATACAGGTGTAGTTTCAACTACAAATCGCTTCTCTTACAATTTCAGAAATAATGAATTTACAAACATCCGTAACCCTATTAATATACCAATCGTTGCTAATACATATAATTATACAGGCACACCAACAGTAGGTATTTATGCTAACAACTTTGCTATATTAAATAATTACTTTGGTCCGGTTACTACAACAACGGCGAGTACAAGTGGACAGTATATTAATAATGCGATAACAATCAGCAGTCCAAACTCAGGTAACTGGAATAAAGTCACATTCACCGGCTTATCGGTAATGAATAACCAAATTAACCGTGTATACCGTGGTATTAGTATTAACGGTATGGATAGTTACAGTACTGCTGTTAGTAATAACACAATCAGTATGGTTGATGACGGGTTGTTTAATTCTACACAAAGAGGAATAGAATTAGTGAACACTCAAAACAGTGTTGTTATTACAACCAACACATTAAGTGCTGCTAATACAACCAACACATTGGCAACACTTGTTTATTTGGGTAACAACATCGGTACTACTTCTCCTAGCGTAACTTGTAATAATCTTAGCTCAAGTTACCAAGGATTTGAATTTAATAATGATAATCGTAACACATTCTGGAGAGGTAACTTGATGCAAACACACGCAAGAGGTATGGTTATTAGTAACAGTGGAACCATAGGCGTGCAAGGCAGTAGCGGAGCTCCAATAGATAATCAATGGAATGGAACTTGGACAGGAA
>CAYQDP010000647.1:0-1554 GCA_964416235.1 uncultured Flavobacteriaceae bacterium
AGGAAAACTATCCTGCGGCGGCAAACAACATCCATTACGCCGACTTTTTAGAATCCGATGTATCTAAAATAGTTTCGGGTAAATTTAATGTCATTGGAAATTTTCCATACAACATTTCCTCCCAAATCATGTTTCGTGTTTTAGAAAACAGAAATAAAATTGATTGTGTGGTAGGCATGTTTCAAAAAGAAGTAGCTCAACGCATCGCCGAAAAACCCGGGAGTAAAACCTACGGCATTTTAAGTGTACTGCTCCAGGCCTTTTACGATATAGAATATTTATTTACCGTACATGAAAATGTATTTAGTCCGCCCCCAAAAGTAAAGTCGGCCGTCATTCGTTTAAAACGTAATGCCAGAAAAGAATTGCCCTGCAGCGAAGAGTTATTCATTAAAATTGTAAAAGCTACTTTTAATCAAAGAAGAAAAACGATTCGCAATTCGATAAGAGCAGTGATTACAATTCCTGATGAGCAATTAAGTGATTTGTTTCAAAAACGCCCTGAGCAATTAAGCGTTGAACAATTTATTGAATTAACCCAATTCATTGAATCAAAAAAGTAACACCTTATGATTAGGAAGATATTTTACTTAATACTCTTTACCGGTGTTGCAGCTTTTATAGCACTCTATTTAAGTAATAATCTTGTATCGAATGCGGCAGACGAATTCACCTATAACGACCCGGATTTAATTCCGGAAGCAAAAACCGGCCTGTTGCTTGGTACTTCCAAATATTTAAAGAACGGTGACGAAAATTTATATTTTCAAAACAGAATTGCAGCAGCAGTTGATTTATTTAAATCGGGGAAAATTAAGTTTATCATTGTGAGTGGTGACAATAGTAAAACTACTTACGACGAACCAACCGATATGAAAAAAGCCTTGGTGGAAAAAGGGATTGATTCTACAAAGATTTATTTAGACTATGCAGGCTTCAGAACTTACGACAGCATGGTGCGCTTTAAGGAAATCTTCGGACAAACGGAAGGAATAGTTATTTCTCAGCAATTCCATAATGAAAGAGCGATTTATATCGGACAAAAAATCGGATTAAAATTATACGGTTATAACGCCAAAGATGTAAGTAAATACTACGGTTTTAAAACTATGTTGCGTGAAAAATTTGCGCGTGTAAAAGTAATGCTTGATTTTCTTGTTGGGACGGAGCCGAAGTTTCTGGGAGAAAAAATCGAAATCAAATAAGAAAATTAAAATCTTATTGATTGTAAAAATCACTCATCTGTTTTCCTACAGAATTCATCGAAGCATTTTTCAAAACAAATTCACGCATGGCTAAGTGATTATATTGACTCTCTCCTTTAACTAGCTTTTCGAGAGCTTCACTCATTTTATTTTCGTCAGAAGATTCAGTCAACACACCGAATTCCTGATTTATCATGTATGGTAATTGTCCGACTTTGCTGGCAAAAACGGGTAATTCGCAACTTAGTGCTTCAAGTACCACAACAGGCATTCCTTCAAAATGACTAAACAAAATCAAAGCAGAGGATTGTTGCATGTATTTCGCTACCTCCTGTGGTTTTAATACACC
>CAYQDP010000648.1:0-1553 GCA_964416235.1 uncultured Flavobacteriaceae bacterium
GACGCCAACCCAAAAGAGGAAGAAGCGTTGATATCGAGGGCGGCTGCAAAAATTAACTCCAATGATTTTAGTTCAGCCATTGTTGATCTTGATGATGCCGCTAAGTTAAATCCTAAAAATCCGGTTATTTATAATTACAGAGGAGTAGCAAAAGGAGAAAACAAACAAATTGTTGAGGGATTAAAAGACTTAGATTACGCCATCAAACTAAAATTTAACTATCCGGCTGCTTATGTTAACCGCGCAGCCCTTAAATTTGCAAGCAAAGATAAACGCGGTGCCTGTCAGGATTTAGAAAAAGCTGATGCACTTGGCGACCAATTAGCATTTAAATTAATTGAACAATATTGTAAATAAATGAAAACTTCCGTAGTACGTAAAATAACGTTTCACTCTGCTCACCGATTGTATAACTCTAATTGGGACGATACAAAAAATAAAGATGTTTTTGGTTTATGCGCCAATCCAAATTATCATGGTCACAATTATGATTTATTATTTAAAGTAACAGGTGATGTAAATCCCGAAACGGGTTTTGTTATGGATTTAAAAGAGTTAAGTGATTTATTGAATAAAGAAATTTCTGATCGCTTTGATCATCGTAATCTGAATTTAGATGTTGCTGAGTTTAAAAACCTCAACCCAACCGCTGAAAATATAGCGAAAGTTGTATTTGATATTATGCGTCCTAAAATAGATGCGCGTTTCACAATACAGGTAACTTTATACGAAACACCCCGAAATTTTGTGGTTTATCCCGACTAGTTTAGTTTTGCCGGAACAATTAAATTGAATTGCGGAATTGTTACTTCAATCTCCGAACCATCGCTCATACGTTTCATGGTGTAGAAACCTTGCATATAACCAATTTCAGAAACTAAATTACAACCGCTGTTATATTCGAATTTTTCTCCAGGCTCAAGAATAGGAGTTTCTCCTACAACCCCAACACCATCTACGGTTCTTACTTCATTAATACTATCAAAAATCTCCCAATGCCTCTTAATTAATTGAACCGCTTGATTACCCTTATTTTCGATGGTGATAAAATAAACAAAGAAGAAATGGTTTTCGCGCGGATTAGACTGCTCGGGCCAATACTTACACTCAACAGATATTTCTATGTTATGGGTTAAGGTTTTGGTCATTTTTGAATGGCTTTTTAAATGCCTGCCGCATACAAATTAATATCTTTTTTCGCTTCCAAACAAAAGATTTAACAATCTAGTTTTCAAACACTTATTTTTCGTTAAAATTAGGTTTTAGTCCTCGTTTAACCGAATTAAATCGTATATTTGTACCCCGTTTTTTCAGGGAAGAACGGAATTAAATTAATCAATTAGTTAAACCTCTCGGTTTTGACCCTGACGAAACCGATACAAGTAAATTAAAAAATGGCAGATAAAGCCTTAGTAGGAAATCCGGATTTTGACTGGAATTCCATTGGAAAAAAGCAAGACAACTACTCTAACGACGAGCGTTCTAAATTAGATGAGTTGTATGGTAAATCATTAAGTACTGTAAACGATCTTCAAATTCTGGAAGGTACTGTA
>CAYQDP010000649.1:0-1548 GCA_964416235.1 uncultured Flavobacteriaceae bacterium
GTGTTGTTGAAAGGGTTCGGAAATACAGACACATTCAATACATTGAAATTTTCTTGTACGCCAATTCCAATGCAGGTAGTATCTACTTTTTGTCCGTTACTGCTGAATACATTGCTTAATAGTCCTGCTCCGTTTTCAGCTCTTACATTAAAATAATAGGTGGTGTTGTGCGTTAAGCTTAAACTCTGACTGCTGATGGATGTAGAAGCCCAGTTGTTGGTCCAGTTTAAAACATCTGTTGCACCCGCACTTGTACCAATGGAGTACGAATAGAATGTTACGGATGAATTGGTATCGGCACTTGCGCTCCAATTAGCGAGTAAGGAGTCTTTGGTGCAAGCTGTAGAAATATCTGTTCCGCTTCCGTCATTTACAAAAGTGATATTAGATGGTGGTGTCCAGTCAATGTTTAAGTCGTGATAGTAAATCGGAGAAAGGTTTCCTGCCGAATCCTGGCAAATGGATTTTATTTTGGCGCTGAATTGCGTTGGATTCGGATTCTGGTAGCGGATATCGTTCGTGTTACCCGGACCAACACTGACGTTTGTGGTTACTGCACGTGAACGGTATACTTTTATTTCATCAATACTGAATTTACTGTTGCCACTTCTGAATGAAATGAAATTTCCATTGGCGTATGGCGATGGGTCGGTCCATGTGGCCACCAGAGCGTTATTCATGTACACGGAAATTTTTCCGGTGATGCGGTCGTAAATTACTTTAATGTCGTACCACTGCGCCGCATTAAAGGCAAGCGCCTGATCAATTTTTGGTAAACCAAAATTATTGTTCACTACTTTATAGATTTGAATTTTCTGATCGTCGAGTCTGAACCAAACAAAATAAGAATTGTTGCGGTTTGTACTGTCGGCATTATCACAAAAGAAATGCAATCCCGCGCGGCGGTTTGTTCCTGTTCCTTCTATTTTAGCTAAGAAGTGGTATAAATAGCGATTGGATAAATTTTGAGTTAGGGAAGCATATATGTTTGTGTTTCCTGCGGCTGTACTTGTTTCGTCACTTTGTTCGAGTGCATTATTGCTAATGCCCCAGGTTCCTGTTTTTTGTGTCCACTCAGGGTGAATGGCATTATCAAAATTATCGGCAAAGAAACCACGTGTATAATTGGCACGCCATTCGGTGCCGTTAAAATCAATTACCTGATAGTATCCTTTTTCTACGCCTGAACCGCCGGTATTATCTAAATCTGTGAAAGTAGCACTAAAGGTGGTGGTTTTCCAGGCGCCTAATGTAGCTACAGAAGTTGTTGGTGCGATTACATCCGGTGCGGAGGTCACCACTACGTTAGTTGTATAACTGGCAACCCATCCCGAAGCTAAGGTTGCGCAATCACTTCTGAATTCTACCAATAAACTATCGTTAGTAGAAGTAATAGGACCCGGACTAACCGTTCCTGAATATTTACCAATGAGAGGAGAGTTCACATTACCTCCGTCGTAAATAAAGAGATAATCGTAATTCTTTTCGGTATTAAACGATGTAAAGTTTAAAGTGATGTTGGTAGCGCCGGGTTTAGTGAAGAGCCAC
>CAYQDP010000650.1:0-1546 GCA_964416235.1 uncultured Flavobacteriaceae bacterium
TTTTCGTTTCCTACAAATAGGTACTCTTAAATATTCATTTGTTTAATTAAGATATACGTTGATGCGTGGCTATAATTATGTTTTAACATTTAAACTTCATCAAATTGAATCTCCATGAAATAAATAACCTAATATGATTGCATTACACTTAAATGTTTCACGTGAAACATTTAAGTTCATTAAGACTTTGGCAAAGGGGGATTGTTCTTTGTTAAAAGTTCATTAATTTGTTTTAAATATCCATTTTCTTTTCTCAACTGTTCCATTTCTTTACGCATTTGCTCTAATTGCTTATCAGACTCGGGGCGTTCAACACGTATATCTTGTGAGAAATATTTAAAAAAATCATGTCCTAAGGCCTGAGATATTTTCTGAAGGAGTGAAGAGTGCATATGCTTATAAGTGAATATCCTGCTTATACTTCCCGGATGCACACCTAAACGGGATGCCAGGTCGGAAGCATTTACTTTCTTTTCTTCCATTACTACTTTTATGATGCTTCCTATCTGAACTGACATAAACGTTTCTCTATATGATTTACGAGGAAACAAAGATAAGTAAATTCATCATACAACACACAAAGTGTTAAATAAAATAACGATTATTGTTCGATAGTTAACGTTTATCGTATATACAGAATTAAAATTAGTAAATTTTCTATTAATTAAAGCCAAAACATCGATTATAGAAGATAAAAGGCATGTTCAAACCCAACTCGAACTTTTTGAATAAAAAATCCGATTTGGTTAATTCGATTTTAAACTCGTAAAATCAAATGAGCGCCTCTCGCGATCAAATCGCAGGCGGGCGAAATCAAATTACGGGGCTTCATCATTAATCAACGCTCGATCGTTATTTGATCGGATAGCATGCCAATCAATAATTGGACATCCAACAATTGATTCGAGCCTCGCAAAATCAATTAATGGGAAGGCAAGATCAATATTTATAAGATCAACTATTGATTAGGCTCGTCTTCTATCAATCAACGGAAGAGTAAAATCAATAAATGAGAGGCCGATTATTAATTCAAGTGCTATCAATATTATATACAGATATATTAAGAAAAAATTTATAGGAGTAATAAAGATGTATGAAATTGTCCGTATGTATAATGAGTTTTCGAAATGAAATAATGGTATTAAAATAAACGCACAGGATGAATAGTGTTAACAAATGTTAAAATGCAATTCGTATAAAATGTTTGCGATCTGACCGCGTTGTTGTAAGCAGATTTGAGAATCACAGGCTATCAAAAAGTTTTTTCTAGAAAAGCAGAATAGATGGCCTCCGCAGAAATCAAATCTGTGTTTGTCTTCTTCGGGTGCGCCCGGCGGATAAGCCAAACACTAACCAACAACACGGGCGCAAACAAAACCATAATTCCATGTCAAGAACAAAAAGAAAATCATTGGCACTGGAAAGTGCAATGAAAAGACTGGCAGGATTACAATCCATCGATCCTGCTTTAGACCTTGGCAACGGCTTAACTGTTCCTATCTATGCAACAGAGGTAAACAAATTAGAAACGCTATTAGGTACCTAC
>CAYQDP010000651.1:0-1525 GCA_964416235.1 uncultured Flavobacteriaceae bacterium
TTTTTCTAATCAATAAGGCAAAAAGTCGCTCTGACACGAATTTGTAGATTTTTACTTCCGGTTTTAATTCAAATCCAATGAAATAAAATTCTTCATTGGATGAATCGTAATGAGATGGTAATGTCACTTTAAACTTTGCCTCTAACTCTGATTTGGAGAAGAATTCCATTTTATAAGACGCTAAATAATCATCAAAGCTCTTAGTACTATCGGTAACAGCTCTTTTTACGGATTCGCATAATTTATTTCTTGCTTCTTCAGTGATTGTAACTGCACTCTTAAAAGTAAAAACTTCAGGTGATAACGATTGTTGAATTAAAGAACAATCACGCAAAAAATAAGAACGCACTAGTTGCTTTGAAAATTCAAGTGCCTCTTGCTTTAAATCAACATTTACTGATTTAACCGAAGAATTACTTTTTACATACTTCCATGTTCCATTCTTATACAACATTACCTTTCTACCATCTTTGGTAGTCGCCTCCGTTTGGGCAAGACTTGAAAATGAAAGTAAGAGCAAGGAAAACAATAGCGTGACCTCAGAATGCTTCATACAGACTTTAGTAATTTGAAGGTTGATTATATTGCGTTGCAAAATACCAAATACCAACGCCTACTGCAATAATACCTAATACTAATAATAAAATTTTCGCAGTACTCCAAGGTCTTTCTCCCTGTACTTCTCCGGTTCTGGCGTTAATCATGAAACGATACACTTTATCATTATAACGATAGGCGCTTAACCAAACAGGTAATAAAATATGTTTAAACTTTATATCGTTATACTGATTATTCAATGATAAAATTTGTTGTTCGTCTCCTCCAATATCACTTCTCACACTTGAGCGAATTGGTCCATCCATTCTACCTTTCGCCTTTTCAAAACCTTCTTTTAAATTTACCTGATAGCTTTCGCTTACAAATCCGCTAAGGTATTTATCATTAAAAGCTTTGAGTTCGTGTAAATCCCAAGGCTCTAAATCATGAGCCATTTTTTCGGGCAAAGAATGAGAAGCAACAATCAATACATCATCAAATTTGTTATAAACTGTACCACTTGCCGGAGTCCAACGTGTTTTACGAACTTGTCGTGTTTGGCGTTTCCCCTGTGAATCTGTATACGTTTCTGTAACATAATAATGATCGCCGCGCATACCGCTATAACTACTGATTGTATTGGTATCATATGTCCAGTATGGCATATAAATTCCATTCAGCTTTTCAGCACTATGTTGGGCGTATTCCTTTAATTTATTTGGCGCGAACCATAATCCTCCAACCCACTTTACAAAACACTCATTGGCACCTTTTCTTTCAATCTTAAAGGGTAATAAATAACTTGGCTTTAGTATACTGGAAGTTGTTGCATTTTTCACTACTAGAGGTGTATCGCAATACGGACAATTACTCGATGTGATATTTTGCCCTAATGTTGTTGCCGCTCCGCAATTATCACACTTCACTGTACTTACTTCCTGCTTATCTTCCTTATGTGCTTGTTCGTTTAAAAAACTCTCAAAATCAT
>CAYQDP010000652.1:0-1521 GCA_964416235.1 uncultured Flavobacteriaceae bacterium
AAGGTATATTAACATCAATATTTCCGGTAGTTATACTGCTACAATGTCAATGGTGCAATATGAGTTTTTTAGCAGCTCAAGAAAAATGCCAATTATAAAATTAGAATATTTCAAAATGACTTCAGGATCAGGAAGCACAAATGATTTTACAGCAATGGTAGATATGAATGCGCTTTCTGTTGGTTTGAATGAATTCGCAAATTATTCAAATCAGTTTAATGCTTTCCCAAACCCTACAACAGGATTAGTTAATGTTATTCTAGCGAATAATGCAATAGTAGAGAATTTAGAGGTTGTAGATGTTAACGGACGAGTTGTATTGTCAGCTAATCTTACAAACACAATTGATGTTTCAAATTTGCAAAGAGGCGTGTACTACATTCGAATTTCGAATAAGGAATTTGTAATGCAGAAGCCGATTGTTTTAGTAGATTAAGACAAGGTATTGTCACATTTTAAGCCCTGTCAGATACGGCAGGGCTTTTTTATTAACCGGCAATTAACCTGCGGCTTTGTCAGCTTTCGGCAAAATGTCTGTTGTAACAAATATTTTGGCGTAAACCCTGTTTGGTAAAATGCTAAACATCAGCACTTTGAATATTTAACATATGATAACACTGCCAATTAGAAACATTTGCGGGCTTTTTGCGTTCTATACATAAGAAGCACCTTTAACGCTTTAAGACTATGAGAACAACACGTAAAAAAGAAGAAGTAAAACAAGAATACCTTGTGAAACTTCGTATCGACAAAAGAACAATCATTATGGTTCGCAACGAACAGTCATTAAAAAACTGGAAAGCGAAATACCCTAATGCAGAAATCGTTCTGTAATTATTATTTCAAATTGAAATAATCTACCGCCATGGTAGCAATTTCATTTCCGTAGGCTAACGATGCAGTAGCCGCCGGCGATGGAGAGTTTATCACGTGCATGGCATTGCCGTGCTTCTCAATTTTAAAATCATCGAGCATTTCTCCTTCCGGACCCAATGCCATCGCTCTGATTCCGCAACGCGCAGAAACAATATCATCCATTTCTAAACTCGGAATTAATTTTCTCAATCGCTTTAAGAAAAATGTTTTGCTGAATGCACCTCTGTATTCATCCAATCCGAATTTCCAATGTTTACCAAAAAACTTCCAGGTGCCTTTAAAGCCAAATGCTTCTGCCGTATCTTTTAAACTGAATGCTGTTTTACTGTAACCTTCACGATCAAAAACAAACACCGCGTTCGGTCCGCATTCAACACCGCCTTTAATCATACGGGTAAAGTGTACACCTAAGAATGGGAATTTCGGATTTGGTACAGGGTAAATTAAATTCTTTACTTTATTTCTTCCTTTATCCGTTAAATCATAATAATCTCCTCTGAAACCAACAATGGCCGCATCACTTTTCTGACCTTCTTTCTTCGCCATTCTGTCGGCTTGCAAACCTGCAGTTGTAATGATGTAATTGCCTTCGTAGGAGGCAGATTTTGTTTTTACTTCCGTCACATTTCCTTTCTTCTCAAAGCC
>CAYQDP010000653.1:0-1518 GCA_964416235.1 uncultured Flavobacteriaceae bacterium
TAGAACAAACCACGTGATCAACAGGAACTGTCATTTTCACTTTAAAATTTCCGAATGCCAATGCAAACTCACCGCGACCGGTAAACTGTTTGTGTTGCCATCCCTGAAAATCGCTGTACACACACATACGCGGATACCATTGTGTTAATGTAAAAATATGATTGCCATCTTCAGGAAAATATTCATAGCCGCCACGTCCGCCCGTTTCCATACGGTTGCTCATTTTATATTTCCATTTTACTTTGAACTTAACTTTTGCGCCCGCATTCAATGCTTTTGGCAAATCAACGCGCATCATAGTTTGATTGATGGTATACTTAAGTGGCTTTCCAGCTTCGTCGGTTACTTCTAAAATTTTATCTCCTAAGCCAAGTTCAGTAAGAACTTGCTTACGTGTTAATCCTTTTAATTCATCCTTTGTAACCGGCTGATCAATTTTATTTTCGTCAAAATAATTTGCATCAGAATTGGGGTCGTGTTGATTTTCATCGAGCTGTAACCAAAGATATTCGAGTTTATCCGGTGATTGATTGTAATACGTAATCCACTCACTACCTAAGACAGTAAGATTTTTCTCATCCAAAGTTACATCGATATCGTAATCCGCTTTCTGTTGCCAGTATTTTGTTCCCGGTGCACCGGAAGCCGTACGGTATTCGTTCGGACTTTGCAAAATCGTACCAAGCTGTTCGAATTTATTGCCGTGATTAGAAGTTGGATTATTTTGAATGTTTTGCGATTGTGAAAACAAAAAAGCAAATGCGGCCAAAGCCGTTGTTATTTTTTTCATTCCTGAAGGATATTTAGAAAACGTGAGTAACATAATATTAATGCGACAACGAAAATAAGCGATGTAAGTCCGGTTTTAAAGTACATTTCGACAGAGCTTAGTTTTTTATTCATTAGAAATAACAAACCAAATAATGCTGTCACAAAAATAACCTGGCCGACTTCCAATCCTAAATTAAACATAAGCAAAGGCATAACGATAGATTGTTGGTGCCCCAGCATGGATTTAAGAAGGAAGGAAAAACCCATTCCGTGTACTAAACCAAAGCAACAAATTATCAGGTAAATTACCGTCCCCCTATTTGGGGTACTTTTATTTTTCAGGAGTACAAATAAGGCCGTAATCGCGATTGTAAGCACTATCAGAAACTCAACAAGAGATTGGTTAACATGAATAAGATTGGTAACACTGATTGCTAAAGTTAAAGAGTGGCCAAGCGTGAATGCGGTAATTAAACCCAAAAGTTTTTTCCATTCAGTCGGAGGATATGATAGTGCCAATAAGGCCATAAACAATATATGATCGTAACCATGCCAATCTAAAATGTGCTCGAAGCCAGTACTAAACCAAATAGAGTTGTTAATCATTTTGCTAAATTTACAATGTAAAACAGGAATTAAAAAATGGCGCTGATTAAAATTTTCTTTCTATACTTTGGGATGTTGATGCATCCGTATTATTTAAGCGTAACAGAATTAAAATACAATG
Organism: uncultured Flavobacteriaceae bacterium; assembly: GCA_964416235.1. GTDB lineage: Bacteria > Bacteroidota > Bacteroidia > B-17B0 > Aurantibacillaceae > JAHEYG01. The sequence goes on from CAYQDP010000653.1 coordinate 1,499, forward strand.
CCGCAGAAAATACTATGGCT
>CAYQDP010000654.1:0-1508 GCA_964416235.1 uncultured Flavobacteriaceae bacterium
TAGAAAATTTTTCCTATTAAAAAAAAGCCCTGAATATATTCAGCTCTTTTTCATTTTATCTTTAAATACTTTTTCAAATTTTTCAATTTTAGGTTGAATCACAAATTGACAATAAGGTTCTTTGCCATTCAAGTTAAAATAATTCTGATCATAATCTTCAGCAAGGAAAAAGGCTGAAGCCGGGGTTATTTCTGTTACAATTGGATTAGTATAGGCTCCTGATTTATCTAATTCCGCTTTTATTTTTTCGGCTGTTTCTTTTTGTTCGGGTGTGTGATAAAAGATAGCAGAACGATATTGTGTTCCGGCATCGGCACCTTGACGGTTAAGTGTAGTAGGGTCGTGGGTTTTAAAAAACACTTCCAGTAAATCTTTGAAATTAAGTTTTGCCGCATCGTAGGTTATCTGACAAACTTCGGCATGGTCAGTTAATCCCGAACAAACTTCACGATAGGTTGGATTTTTTATTTTTCCTCCCATATATCCTGATTTTACACTTGTCACACCATCGAGGCGTTGAAACACAGCCTCAACGCACCAAAAACATCCGGCACCAAAAGTTATCGTGTCGATACCTGATTTATTTATTTCAATGCTATTGTTATTTTCCATAATTGTGTTTTGCGTATTGTTGTCTTTAGCCGGATTACACGCGGCATTAAAAAAAATAGCTGTAAATAAATTTACAGCTATCATGTATTTAAATTTTATAGTCATTTAATTTATTTTGTTTCACCTTCTTTTTTCTTAGGCTTCACGTATTTTTCTTTTCCGTTAAACACAAACATTTTTTTGAGTTTGTCGTTTTTGGTTATTTTAATCTCGCCATCAATATCGTGCTCATCAATTGTGCACTTCATTACCATGGTTTGGTCTTTATCATCGGTATAACTCGATTCTAATTCAATGTAACGGATTTCTGTTTCAGTAGAATCAATATAAGTAGAGTCTTTGTTTATCTCATACTTTAACCATTTATACTCGAATTTGTTCAATAAAAAATTGCTAAATAATTTACCGTCTTTAAATTCAAGCTCATCGGTAACACCCTTTTTTGAGTTTTGTCCGTCTTTAACTTCAATTATTGTGGTGTTATATATTTTTTTGTGTAAAGGGTCTTTTTCTTTAAGTACAGCGTTTGCAAACAAAAGTACAGCACCCGCAAGAGCAAAAATTTTGAATATTTTCTTTGTTGACATAATGTGAATCAATATTACTGTAAATATAATAAATTTACTTTCAATTAAAAGTTAAAAAAACTAACATGCAACCCTTGGCAGAGCGGGTACGTCCGAAGCATCTCAACGAATATATCGGACAAGAACATATCATTGGAGAGGGTAGTGCATTAAGAAATGCAATCAGTCAGAATCTTTTGCCTTCATTGATTTTTTGGGGACCGCCCGGAGTTGGTAAAACTACATTAGCATTAATAATTTCAGAATCATTAAAGCGGCCTTTTTATTCTTTGAGCGCCATTAATTCAGGAGTTAAAGATGTGCGTGAAG
>CAYQDP010000655.1:0-1501 GCA_964416235.1 uncultured Flavobacteriaceae bacterium
ACTCTGCCAAAGTGGAAGGGGGACCTTTATCGCGCCCGCGGGTGGGCCTTCTCATACGCGGCGCGTAAGTTTGCCGTGCTCACGTGCGTGTAGATCTGGGTGGTCACGAGGCTCTTGTGGCCCAGAAGCTCTTGCACGCTGCGGATATCGGCACCGCGGTCTAATAGATGCGTGGCAAAACTATGCCTTAGCCAATGTAAGGTTACAGGTTTGTCAATTTTACTCTTTTCTAAAGCCTGCTTTAAAACACTTGCTAAACTCCGCTCATCGTATTTTCCAACACCGTTTTGCCCTTCAAACAACCACTCTTTTGGTTTATAGGCCTTGAAATATTCGCGCAACAAATCCAATACTTTTGGAGAGAGAGGAGCTATTCTGTCTTTGCGTCCTTTACCTTGCCGAACAATAACTAATCCTCTTTTAGAGTCAATGTCTTTTAAACGCAAATTCAATAACTCGTTCCGGCGCAATCCGCAACTGTAAATCAGAGAAAGCATGGCTTTGTGTTTAATGTTGCCGTGCGCTTCTAATATCATTTTTACTTCTTCCTTACTTAATACGTTGGGTAAAACTTTTTCGCGCTTGGGTCGGTAAATGATTTCGGTCTCCAGTTTTTTGTTCTCCACCGTTTTATAAAATAATTTTACGGCATTTACAACCTGGTTTTGGAAAGAGGAGGAGTAGCCATTCGCTAAAATGTAATCGTTATTAAAATGCACCAAATCTTCATTGGTAATTTCACTAATTTCCTTATCAGCAAAAAATCGCAAGAAGGTTTTAATTGCGTCGCAATAGGTTCCAATGGTACTCTCACTGTATCTGCGTTGAAACATCCAGCGTTTTAATGTCCTTATTTTTTCTTGTGCTTCTACACTCAGATTTCTTAATGCCTCATGCGATTTTAATGCATCTGATTTTTTGTGAACTGCTATTGGTTCGTTTTCATTTATGTATTTTACGATTACACTATGATTCTTAAAATACGATTGTACGCGCTGCACCATTTCCGTTGTGTAATGCACATGCCAGGCTTTACTACCTGAACTCCATTTTGCATCCGGTAAATTTTTCACCAAGTCAATTAATTCTTTGTTATAAGGGAATTTTAAAAATAGTCGTGTTTGTCCCTCATATTGAGTATGCATCATTTCTACTATCATAAGACAAAATTAATTGAGTGATGCTTCACGTTGTTGCCATAATTTATAGCATTATGTGTACAATTTGTTCGCTACGGAGAGAGTCGGGCAGGGATGGAGCACGTGTTTGAGCCCGTGGTGTTTTGCACTTTCACCACGGCGAGTAGCGACAGCCCGGCTGCCCGCCAAAAAAAAACCACCGTTGTTACGATGGCTTTAGTTTTTTTATTTGATTGTGGCTGTTATTTCAAATTGTTCATCTTAATTATTAAATCAACCAGACGATTGCTATATCCCCACTCATTATCATACCTTGCCAGCGTAAAGAAAATGTACGGTGTACATTTTTAGCGCCCGGCAAT